>JBAUHR010001029.1:0-18054 GCA_049680385.1 Rubripirellula sp.
GGTGGACTCAGCTACATGCGTTACAGTATCTCGAACACAGCCGAGTACGGTGACTATGTCAGCGGCCCACGCATCATCACGCCTGAAACCAAGGTCGAGATGAAGAAGATTCTGACCGAAATTCAAACCGGCGAATTCGCTCGCAAATGGATCTCGGAAAACCGTGCCGGTGCACCGTTCTTCAAGGCGACCCGTCGTTTGGAACGACAACATGGTGTCGAGCAAATCGGCATCGGACTTCGCCGCATGATGAATTGGATCGAAGAAAAGGAAGTTTGATCGATGGCAAATGCTTTAACTTTTCCCGCCGTCGCTGAATTGACTCAGTTGCAGATCGACACTGTCGATCTTTGGCACCGCCAGCCGATCGAAAATCCCTACGAAGGGATCAAATCGCTTGTCTGCCAACAACATGAATTCAATTACCGGCTATGGCACGAAGAGGATAAAGCACGAAGCCCATCAGCAACCGATCAAGAAATCGCCACGGTCAAACGGGCGATCGACGGTTTCAATCAAGCTAGAAACGACATGATCGAAAAGGTCGACGACGCGTTGACCGCAATCCTGTGTGACGCCGGCGTGTCGGCAGCGGAAGGACCGATCAATACGGAAACGCCCGGCAGTGCGATCGATCGATTGTCGATCATGTCGCTGCGACTGTATCACTATCGCGAACAGGCCGATCGGGCTGATGCGGACGATTCGCACCGCGCTAAAGTGAACGAGCGAATCGCCCTGTGCGAGCAACAGCATGCGGACCTGTCGACGTCGCTACAGCAACTTCTTGACGATATCTTCGCCGGTCAAAAACAGCATCGCACATACCGGCAAATGAAGATGTACAACGACCCGACACTGAATCCGTCGATCTACGACGCCAAAAAATAGCTCGGGCCACGAAGTCCTGGCAACGGTTAGCATCGCGATCATTCTGGCGGACTTCAATCGGTTCGTTTCTTTGCCAATTGATTTGTATGCGTGCGGCGAGACCGCTAAGCTGGGGGACTGCGTATTCCTTCGCTACTCTTCCCGAGGTCTCGTTTCATGCTGCGTTTCGTTCGATTGCCAATCGCGTTCTCTTTGGCGACTGCACTGGCCAGTTGCATGATGCTGTCCACCGCCAAGTCGCAAGACCCCGCCACCGCGGATACGGACAAGGCCGCTGCGACCCAAACTGAGGAAGCCGAAGAGGTGGATCCGTTTCAGATCCCCGAAAACGCAACTGCTGAAGAACTCGTCGCTCACATGCGAGCCGTCTCTCGACTGCGTGGACGAACGCTGAAGACAGCAACAAAGTCGGCAACCGTTGTGGCAGATACCGTCGATGAAATTCGCAAGCTCGATGAAGTCGATATTGAACTTCTCACCGGTGCGTTGCAGGAACAGATTTCAGCGTTGACGTTCCTGTCCCGTTATCAAAAACCGGCGGCATCGCGTCTCGAAAAACTGGTGGACGAACTAGCCAACGATGACCGCCCAGCGATTCGCAAGTTGGCGGCGGCCGAACAATTGAAGCAGCGGATCGAGCAAGCACGTGACGCGAGCCCTGAAGACCAGCGGGCGCTGATTGGCGAAATCGAAATGATGGTTTCCGAATCATCGTTCGACCGCGGTGTCTTTGCACTTTCCTATCGACTCGCCGAGTCGATCGCCCAGTCCGGCAACACTGAAATCGCTGCTGATTTTTATCGCCAAATGGGCGACTGGATGAAGGCATCTGACGATGAAGCGATGCAGCAGCGAGCCCCCAAAATGATCGGCGCAGCCCGCCGAATCCAACTGCCAGGCAACCCAATCGAGCTGGTTGGCAAAACGACCGAAGGCAAAGACTTTGACTGGGAAAGCTATCGTGGCAAAGTTGTCCTAGTCGACTTCTGGGCGTCGTGGTGCGGGCCGTGTCGCGGTGAAGTACCCAACATGAAACGCAATCTTGAACTCTACGGTGACCTAGGGTTCGCGGTCGTCGGCATCAACTTGGACCGTACACTCGAAGCGTGCCAAGAATACGTCGAGCAAGAAGAACTAGGGTGGACCAACTTAATTAGCGACAAGGAAGCCGAAATGGGATGGGACAACCCTGTCGCAACCTACTACGGAATCTCGGGAATCCCGACTGCGATCTTAGTCGACAAAGAAGGCAAGGTCGTTTCGATGCGAGCACGCGGAAAAGAACTGGACCGATTGCTCGAAGAACAACTCGGTGCCCCGCCTGAAAAAGTTGACGACGACGCCGACGACGACGCTGACGACGCCGACGCTGAATAGCCGCAATCGCTGCCCCCTACACCACCGAGAGACACCTTGATGATTCGATCTCTATGCTTGCTGGTTGGACTACTTGCATTCAACGCTTCCTCTCAAGGCGAAACATGGCCGACGCAAGTTGGCAATGGACCAGGATGGGTCACGCTTGACGAAGACGACTTCGTTCGCGTCAATGGCGACGATAAAACGCTGACATGGAAGGACGGCCTCGCGATCGGCAGCGGAACGCCGATTGGTGTCACGCGATCGAAGAAGTCGTACAAGAATTTTGAGTTGTCGATCGAGTGGCAACACCAAACTCACGGTGGGAACTCGGGTGTATTCGCTTGGGTCCCCATGTCGGCGCTCGAAGGACTGAAACCGGACACGCTGCCCAACGGCGGCATCGAGATCCAAATGCTCGACCACGGCTACTCCGAGCTTTACGAAAAACGCACCGGAAAACCGGGCGACTGGTTCTCGACCAATGGCGACATCTTCGCGGTTGGAAAGTCGACCTTGAAACCATTCCCACCGCTATCGCCCAACGGCAGCCGCAGCTTTCCGTCAAAGAATCTCAGCAACGGATTCAGGGAATGGAATCACTACTATGTCCGTGGCATCAACGGCGAAATCCGACTGTGGGTCAACGGCGAAGAAGTATCCGGCGGCAAAGATAGCCAACCCAACAAAGGCTACCTTTGCCTGGAATCCGAAGGTGCCCCGATTCACTTCCGCAACATTCGCATCCGCGAACTGCCCTAGCCATTTAGATCGACTGGGCGTCTTAGCGAATGTCGCCAACGGTTTGTGCGGAAAATCTTGACGATTACAACAGCGGCAATTGTTGGTCGCCGCCCTGCGCAATTCCTTCTTTGAAGTGCTTTCGACACACCGGCACGTATCGCTCGTTGCCGCCGATCTGAACCTGCTGGCCCTCTTTGACAACGCGTCCCGAGTCGTCCATCCGCAGCACCATCGTTGCCTTGCTGCCGCAGTGGCAGATCGTCTTGATTTCGGACAACGTGTCGGCCCAGGCAAGCAGTGCGTCGCTGCCTTCGAACAAGTTGCCCTGAAAATCCGTCCTCAGCCCATAGGCGAGCACAGGGATGTTCAAGTTATCGCAAACGTCACTCAACTGACGAACTTGCCGCTTGGTCAGAAACTGAGCCTCGTCAATCAAGACACAGTGAATCGGCGCTCGGTTGTTCTCGTGATCAACGATCACAAACAAGTTATCGGCGGTATTGAAGACCTCGGCATCCGCATTGATTCCGATTCGCGACGAAACCTTACCGGCCCCCATTCGGTTATCGATTTCAGGTGCCAACAACAACGTGTTCATTCCCCGCTCGCGATAGTTGTAACTGGATTGCAACAGGATCGTTGACTTCCCAGCGTTCATCGTCGAATAGTAGAAATAGAGCTTGGCCATGGCATCTGGATCGTGAGTCACGAGAGTCCGTTTTTTACGCGGAACGGTCTTCAATAGGGGATCGACCTCGCGAACATCTCAATGTAATCAAAATTTCAGAACCGTCGCCAAACGAATATCCGTTGCCGCTCGATGAGTCTGCTAGGACGAATCACTTCGGATCGAGCGGACTGAATGAGCGACGAAAAACCAAGACGGATGCAATGATGGCTCCCAACCACGCCAGCGCCATATCCTTTTGCGGATCCCACACGTCGCCTTGCTGGCCGTTGTACGATTCGGCCGCCGCCGGCGAAAAGAGGGTCGCGATCTGCCATTCAAGGATTTCGTAGACCGCACCGAGCGCCAACACAACCGCAATGCTGGTGATCGCCGCAACGCTGGACCGCATGCGGCCAGCACGCTGTAGCAGTTCGGATGCGGGCGGAGTTAAGAACAAACCAGATGCGAAATGGACCAGTCGATCGTAGTGATTTCGTTGCCACCCAAAATGCCGATTCAACTCGAAACCAAACAACGCATCCGTCCATCTGTCGTACGGCACGAACGAATAAATCCACCGTGCACCAACAATGTGCAACATCATGAATGCGATGATGCACGTGTACGAAAGATTCGACATTCGAAACCACACCGACGACAACGCCATGCCAATCAGAATCAGCAACGTCGGTGCATGCTGGAGCTTCAGTTCATCTGGATAGGGAGCATCCCAGAACGATGCAATCGCCACCACTGCGGTTACGGACAGAATCGCAAACTGAAACTTCACGGGTCATTCGCCGCCCAAATACAACAATTGAATCTTAGTATCTGGTAGCGACTTTTTCAGTTCATCAACGCCGGCCTGTGTCACGCCGGTACGAGTGACAATCAAGTCTTTCAGCGCCGTCAGGTTCTTCAAATGGGTCAATCCTGCGTCTGAAATCGCGGTCGACCCGAGATGCAAGAACGTCAACTTGGTCAGCTCACTCAACAGCGGCAACCCATCGTCACTCAGTCGCGTGTTGTCCAAGTTCAAATTTTCCAAATTCATCAAACCAGCCAGAGGTTCGATGCCTTCGTCCGACAAGTTCACTCGCCAAAGATTCAGTTTCTTTAGCGACTTCATTTCACTGAGCGGCCCCATCGCGGAATCCGAAATCTGAGCGCATTCGCTGAGATCAAGCTCTTCCAGCTTCGACAACTTAGGAAGTGACGCCAAAGCTGCTTCGCCGATCCGAGTCCGCGCGACACGCAGCTTTTTCAGATTTGGAAATCCCGCCATGACATCGATCGCTTCATCCGCGATGGTCGTTTCAGCCATGTACAACTCTTGCAACTCTTTTAGCGCCGCCAACTCACCCAAGCCATCTTCGCTGATCCACAGGTAATCAATCGCGAGCACTTTTAGGCTGGTCAGCTTGCCAACCGCGACCATTCCGTCGTCGCTGACACTGCAATCGCCTTCCTTACCAGATAACCGCAGCGCTTTCAGTTTGGTTAGAGCAGTCAGATGTTCCAACCCCGCGTCGCTGATCCCGCACTCTCGCAAATCGAGTTGTTCGAGCGAAGCCAACTTGCCAACCGCCACCAGAGTTTCGTCCGACGCATCGGTTCCACGAAGATCGACATGAGTGATCGCACCGCCGGCGTTTCGTCGCAGCTTCTCAGTCAGTGCTTCGACTACGGCAACCGCCTCGGCATCATCAGCTACCGTGACAACCTTTGCGACCTCTGTTTTTGCCGGTGGCGCGACAGGCGGCGGCGTTGATGATCCACAACCGGCTAGAGTGGCTAGTCCAATTGACAGGAAGAGTTTCCGTGACAAGTGAGTTCTCCGTACATGATTGATGGATCGAGCGGGACGTCCCACCCAGGACGTCCCAAGTGAACGACAAGTAAGTTACTGACCGGCTTCGGCCAACACTAGCGGTTCGACTTCCCATCCGGCGCGATAATCTTTGTGGATCAGTGCGTCGGCTTCGGGGCAATTGGTCGCCTTCAATTCGGCTGCGTTCCAATCCAGTTTCTTGCCCGTTCGGTAAGCAACGTTGCCAAGCAACACGGATTCAGACAATGCACCGGAGTAGTCAAAATTGCATGTCGTCGGCGATCCGTCTTTGCAAGCGGCAATCCACTCGGCATGGTGTCCGATGGATTTCGGAATCGTTTGCGGCGGCGGCTGGAAGTCGGCGAATTTTTCTTTCGGGAACAATTTGTAGTTGGTGTAGCTTGCAAACAGATTGCCTTCGCTGCCGACAAACATCACGCCGCTGCCGGGAACCCGTTCGCCGGCGACTTCTTTGGGGCACTGATCACCGTCGTACCAAGTCAAATCAACAGCCGCCAAGTCACCTCGTTTGGGATACTTGTAACGCACCGTCAGACCGAGCGGACAGGTTTCGGGATGAACTTCGGGGCCTTCGGCTTCGCAGGAAATCGGGTGGCGCAGATCCAATGCCCAGAAAGGCAAATCCATGTAGTGGCATCCCATGTCGCCAAGCGTTCCCTGACCGAAATCCCACCAACGACGCCACTGTGCGGGGTGATAACGACCGATTGCAAAGGGACGCTCGGGTGCGGGGCCAAGCCACAAGTCCCAGTCCAGGTGCGCTGGCACGGGATCACCTTTTTCTGGTCGATCGCCGCCGCCCCATCCTTTGCCGACCCAAACGTGAACTTCGCCAACGTCACCGATCGCGCCCGACTTGACCAACTCGACGACGCGGCGGTAATTGTCCTCGGCGTGAATTTGGGTGCCCATTTGCGTTGCGACGCCAGCTACCTTGGCGGCTTCGGCGATCATGCGAGCTTCGGCGACCGTATGCGTCAACGGCTTTTCACAGTACACGTGCAGCCCCGCTTGAATGGCTCGCATCGTTGCAGGTGCGTGATGATGGTCGGCCGTTCCGATCACGATTGCATCGACGCGATCGGATTCCGCGGCGATCATTTCGCGATAGTCGGCGTAGGTTTTCGCAGTAGGGAACTTTGCCGAAACACGGTCCAGATAATTCTTGTCAACGTCGCACAATCCAACGATGTCTTCCCCTTCGACGCCCTTGATGTCCTCGGCGGCTCGGTTGGCGGTACCGACACAAAGGATTTTCAGTTTTTGGTTCGCCGAGTTGGTTCCCTGTGCTTTAGTTTCACTAAAGAAACCTCCGGCAATCGTGGCTGCAGTGGTCGACTGAATGAAACGGCGTCGGTTAAGAGCATTCATGAATTTGCATCCGGTTAACGTAGAGTTGGCTTTGTAGGTAACGGCATTGTGTTCGGTGGGTAAAGAGGATCGCTAATCTTTTGTGACCGCGCTTCCCCACCAATCGGCATTGGGCTGCCAGTCGGGATTCAATAGTTCGGCATGCTGTCGTTCCAGCTTTGCCTTACCTGTCGTACGTGCGTTTTCGAAACGCGCCTCTGACTTTGCTGGATCAAATTCAGGATTCACCTCGGGAAACGCCGCGCCAACCGATCGCAGCCAATCATCGAGTTGCGCGCCCATTCGCTCGGTGCGAACCGAATGGGTCAACGCTAGGTCGCTCGTCTCGCTCGGGTCGGCTGCCAGATTGTAGAGTTCGTTTCGTCCGTCCTCGTAATAGTGAATCAGCTTCCAGTCACCGTCTCGCAGCAACGAGCTGGGCTCGCCGCCTTGGTTGTCATATTGCGGGTAATGCCAATACAACGGGCGCGGCGAAATCGAATCGCCTTCGAGCAACGGAACCAGGCTGACACCATCGACGTGTTGATCACGCTTGGCCGGCAACCCGCACAATTCCATGATCGTGGGATAGAAGTCGGCACCGGTGACTGGCACATCGCAGGTCGATTCGGCTTTGATCTTGGCCGGAAAACTGATGTAGTAGGGTTCACGAACTCCGCCTTCCCATTGCCGACCTTTTCCACCACGCAGCGGCAGATTGCTGGTCGCATAGCCGTCACCCGACGAAACTCCGCCGTTGTCGCCAGTGAAAATTACGATCGTATTTTCACTCAAGCCATTTTGTTTGAGCGTTTCCATCACCATGCCGACGGCATCGTCCATCGTTTCGATCATGCCGGCGTAGACAGGATTGTCTTGGACTTGGCGAACCGGCAACGTGCGGTCCACTTTGAATCGCTGGTCAACCGCAGGATGCTCCGCTGCAATCTTTTGATACTTAGACCAACGATCGGGCGATGTTTGCAGTGGACCATGAACGGTATAGAACGACAGCATCGCAAAGAACGGCTTGTCCTTGCTGGCTGCAATGAAATCCGAAGTCTCGCGAGCAAGTCGCAGCGTCAACGACTCGCCATCGGGTCCGCTTTCCATTTCAGGATTGTTGTATGGTGCAAAGTAACCACCGGGCGGGCTGCCAGCGTGGTGACCACCGACATTGATGTCGAAACCATGGTCGGTGGGCAACGACCCTTCACCGCCCAAGTGCCATTTGCCCGCAAAGAAAGTCTTGTAGCCGCCTGCTTTCATAGCTTCGGCAAGCGTGGTGTCATCGGCAGGAAGTGCATGCAGGTAATCGGCAGGCAGCAACCGATCGCCGCGCTTCCATTTCTTTCCGGACGCCGCGCCGATCCACTGGGTGATTCCATGACGTGCGGTGAACTTTCCCAATTGGATACTGGCTCGCGACGGGCTGCAGACCCGGCAAGTCGCGTAACCCTGAGTGAACCGCATGCCACCGCGAGCGAGCGCGTCGATGTTCGGGCTTTGATAAAACGTGCTGCCTTCGACGGACAAATCGTGCAGCCCCAAATCGTCCGCCAAAATCACGACGACATTGGGTCGGTCCGGCGACGCGGCGCGGACGACAACATTAGGCAGCGTGACCAAGCAGAGCAGAGTAAGGACGCGAAAGACGTAAATCATAATTTGATTTCTAATTTGGCTATTGAGTCGCATTGGGGTTAACGATCAACGAGTGAATTTCACTCGCGGCACGCTCGACAGCATCACGTTCGATGCGTTGGCTGATTTGGTGGGACGATCGAGCAATCGCTGGATCGCCAAGGACAGCGTCCAGTGTTTCGGCGAGGTGCCGATCGTTTCTCAGCCAGCGACCACAGTTTAACCGCTCGACGCGTGACGTGTTGTCAAACTGGTCGAACGCCATGGGTCGAATGATCTGCGGGACACCGGCTGAAAAACACTGGGATGTCGTGCCAATTCCACCATGGTGAATGACGGCCGATGCGAGGGGGAAAAGATCCGCGAACGAAACGTAGCCAGCCGTTGTGACCTGAGGCGGCAATCGATTGGGAAAGTTCTTGGCGTGCGTCGAGACCAGCACACCCGGACGATCCAGACGCTGGCAAGCCGCGGCTGCCGCGCTGAAGAATTCGCCACAGTGATGGTGGGCCGTGCCTGCGGTGAACACGATCGGCCGGTTGCAGGGAAGATTGTGCGGCGGGCCAGTCGGGTCATCGGCAACCGCGTCATGCAGCGGGAACCCACAATGCACTAGCCGTGGCGCAAACGATACAGTCGCCGGTGCGTACCACTTCGGGTACATGGCCAAAATACGATCGGGCGATAGCCACCAATCGTGAATCACCCGGCTGATCGGTGCCAGCCCATGTTCGGCACGAACCCGATTGACGGTCCCCGCGATCATCGGGTCGACGGCGATTTTGTCGGCCAACCAATACGCCGACCGTAGCAACCACTGCGGTCGCTGCAACTCGAACGGCCAAGGTGACATGCGTGGCGGATCATCAAACGTGCGCAGCATCGACGGTGCCAAATGCACATCGACCAACGGCGTCGCCGGATCGACTTCGCGATGAATCCGCGACGCCAAGTCGAGCGGATGCGAAACAAGAATCGTTTCGCCCGGCACGTGGTGGCGACGAATCACTTCGGCGTGTTTTGGCAAAAAATCACCAGCGACTTCGCGAAAAATGGCTCGCGCACCGCGAATCGGTTTCCAGACGGCTGGGTTGGAAAGCAATTCGGCGAACCGGTCTGCATCAATGACCGGTTCGACGATCAGTCCGGCATCTTCGGCGACTTTCGCGTAGGGCTCGGCGAGTGAGATGACAACATCGAATCCGCGACGTTTCAGCGCCGCGCCGATGGCGACCATGGGATTGACGTCGCCTCGTGAGCCCGGCGCGGACAGAATCGCTCGCATGCACTTCGCTCGTTAGCGATTGATTTCGTATTCAGTAATCTTTCGGTACGCCGTCGCTCGGCTGATCCCCAACAACTTGGCCGCGTCGGGAACACTGCCCGCCGATCGCTCGAGCGCCTTGGTGATCAATCGTCGCTCCCATTCGTCAATTCGCAGTGTATCGAGCTGGCTAAGACCGGCGTCTCGCAGACCGAGATCGTCGACCTCAATGGTCGGTTCGTCGGCCATCACTACTGCACTATCGATCACGTTGCGTAGTTGCCGCACGTTTCCTGGCCAAGCGTATTCGCTCAATCGCGACCGCGCAGAGTCTGAAAGTTTCAATCCCGCCCGGCCGTGTTGACGGCGAAAGTGATCCAGAAAATGGTCGATCAAAACATCGATGTCGTCGCCACGATCGCGCAGCGGCGGCACCAGCAATTCGAAAACACTCAAGCGATAAAACAGGTCTTCGCGGAACTTCTTTTCACGAACGAACTCGGCCAGGTCACGATTGGTCGCCGCTAGAACTCGCACGTCGACCAGCACTTCCTCCGTTGCACCAACGGGCAAGAAAGGGTGGCCTTCGAGAATCCGTAGCAACTTGGCTTGTCCTTCGAGTGTCAGCTCGCCGATCTCGTCCAAGAACAGTGTGCCGGTATGCGACTGTTGGAACCAACCCACGTGGTCGCTGTCCGCGCCCGTGAACGAACCTTTTTTGTGTCCGAACAACTGACTCTCGATCAGCTCGCTTGGAATCGCGGCGCAGTTGACCGTCAGCATCGGCCGGCGCGAGCGTTGGCTAGCACGATGGACCGCACGAGCGACCAGTTCCTTGCCCGCGCCGCTCTCACCCCGAATCAACACCGACCCACTGGCGTTTCCAACTCGCTCGATCTTGGCCTTTAATTTCATGACCAACGGGCTGGAACCAATGAAGTCGTCGGAGTCTGCGTTGCGATCGGCGATGCGACGACTTTCGACTCGTAAGACATCATTTTCAATCGCGCGAGCTAACCCGACGGCCAATAGACGTCCAGCAGCGACGGACAATTCGAAGTGCCGTTCCTGAAATCGGGGATTTGAACGGTACAGATGCAAGACACCCAGCTTTTGATCACCGTTATCCAGCGGAACGTAGATCACATCGGACCAGGGGCCGTCGATTTTCAGACCGTCCAAATTCGGTCCGTCGGGATCGTTTTGGGTTTCTTCGTTGATCAGCAACGCTTCGCCGTGCCGCACCACTCGCCGAACGAGCGCTCGACTGATTGAAACCGCGTCTGCTTGTTCGGGCGGAAAAACGCGAAGCGGCTTCAGCCGGCCATCACCGGTATCAAACGAAACGGCAACGACGTCGGCGTCGGTTCGATCTCGCAGCAATTCCAAAACCGTTTCGATGACTTCGCCGGATCCCTCACTTTGCAGCAGGTGCAGGCTAAGTGTGTACAAGTCGATCAGATGGCCAGCCTTGGCGACGCCCTCGATCGGGTCGTCCAGATCGGTTCGCCAGCTTCGCCGGGTCGGCGCATCTTGGACCATCGTTTGGGTATGGACGGTCTCGTCATTGGAATCCATTTCAGGTTCGACCAACTGCAAATCCGTGCTGCCGATCGAAACAACGGACTCGTCCAACAGTCGAGCATGATCGGTTTTTTGGCCGTTCACGCGAGTTCCGTTCCGGCTGCTGGTGTCACGCAGGTGCCAATTGCCATCTTCGAAATAGACGACGGCGTGAAACCGCGAACTGACCGGATCACTCAGCATGATCTCACACGACGAACCTCGTCCGATATGCAACGGGCGCGCCCGATCCAGAGGAAACTGTTTTCCTTTTTCCGGACCGCTGCGAACCGCTAAGTAGGCCACCATGAATCATTCAGGCTCTTATTCGAGGACTGCGATACTGCCAGCAGCATTCTCGCGATTGTCTCATTTTAAGGCGCGATCGATTTGCATGCGACCAGTGGTCGTGATCCCGCGCCCTGGTGTGCTGCAACGGTTAGGCATTAGTTTTGACAGACCTTTTGTTCAGGTTCGCTAATTTCGCACCTGCCGGTGATTACCATTGTTCGGTACGGTATTAGCTAATTGGTATTATCAATTGACGGGTACCGCAGCGTGCATGGGTCGCAACTTCGATCGGCAGCACTCTGGTTTTGACCACAATACGACTGAACGGGCCCTATGAAGCCGAACGCCACCACGATCGCCCCATCCGCCGACATAATCCAATCAGCCATCCGAGGGATGGGGATCGCGATACCAAGGTTCCGTGCTGGTCATCGAGCGAGCGCCAATTTCGCTGACAAAATGTCATGCACGACGGCGAGCCAGTCGCGAAAAGTAGCGGCGCTCTATCGGCGAACCGGAATTGAGCACCGGGGCAGTGTATTGCTGGAAGAAAATCATGACCTAGAAATCGTCAACGAATTCTATCCGCCGCTGGCCTCGCCCGAAGATCGCGGCCCGACCACCCAACAGCGAAGCGATCGCTACGCCCTCGAAGCGCCGCAATTAGCGACGCAAGCATCGTTGAAAGCTCTCGAATCGAGCGGCACGACCGCGGACCAGATCACTCACCTAGTGACGGTTTCCTGCACCGGATTCAGCGCCCCAGGCGTCGACATCGAATTGATTGATCGTTTGGGTTTGCCGCCAACAACCCAACGTGTCCAAGTGGGATTCATGGGATGCCACGGTGCCATCAACGGGCTGCGAGCCGCGTCCGGTTTGGTCGCAGCCTCGCCAGACGCAAACGTGTTGATGTGCAGCGTCGAGCTTTGCAGCCTGCACTACCAATACGGTTACGATCCCGACCGGATTGTCAGCGGAGCCTTGTTTGCCGACGGTTCGGCTGCCGTTGTCCTCAACCGAGCTAACACTGACGCCACCTTGTCCGACGTCCCGAACGACTCGGGATTTGGGTCAATCGGTTCCGTCGCAGCCACCGGTTCCTACTTGGTCGCCGACAGTCGCGATGCAATGACTTGGTTGATTGGCGACAGCGGCTTTGAAATGACTTTGTCTGCGAAAGTACCTGGGCTGATCGAAAAACACCTGAACTCGTTCATGGCGGATTGGCTGGCCGAGCAAGGCGAAACGATCGATTCGATTCAAGGCTGGGCAGTCCATCCGGGCGGGTCTCGAATCTTGACCGCAGCCGAAACTGCCCTCAAGCTGGACGCCGACGCGCTCAGCGTTTCGCGCAGGGTTCTATCCGATCACGGCAACATGTCGTCGGCAACGATGTTGTTCATTTTGCAACGATTCGCCGAACAAGGTCGCCCGAAACCATGGGTCATGCTGGGATTTGGGCCTGGACTTGAAATCGAAGTCGCCCTCATTCGATAGTCAGCTAGCCCGACGGCAACCAAATCTTTCCGCCGTCGTTTGCCGGCGTCTGCGTCGCCCCAACCCGTTTGGCCTTGATCCGAACGTACGGCGGAATGAACTTGGCACGGTGGCCAAACGAGCCAACTTCGGCATCCGTCTTGGCGTGCAGCGGTTCGGTTAGGTCTTCGATCACGAAACCCGAACGACACATCCCGCCGATGATTTCTTCCCAGCGGTGCAAGTACTCGACGGCCCCTGATTCTCGCAGCCGCTTGGTCGCGCTGCGAGTCACCGCGTGATTCGATGCAGGCGGCGACGGTATCGGTTGATTGGAATGGCCCGCCGTTTTGGTTTGGCGATAGTAGGGATGCAGGTTCGAGTAGCCGCCGCTTGTGTTTGGCTCGATTGAGCTTTGTAGACTTCCCGGTTGCTTGTGCTGGCTGATGTAAAGCGCCCCAGGACGCGAGACTCGTGCGACCTCGGCGAAAACGCGTTTAATGTTGGGCACATAACAAGTGCTGACTGGCTGGATCACGATGTCGAATTCACCGCCTGCCAACATCGACAGATCATCCATCGAGGTCTCAAACAGTCGCAACGAGTAACCGCGTTCGGCCGCCACACGCCGGTCGAGCTCCAACATCGCACCACTCAAATCCACCACCGTGACGTCAGCTCCGGCGGCCGCGTAAAGAGAACTCTGGCGTCCACCGCCGGCGGCCAAACACAACAACCGGCAGCCCCGGATTGACTTTCCCAACCATCCGGCGGCATCGACCGTTCGCAGCGGATCTGCCAGCTCGCTGTCTTTCGCGGGCCGGCAAAGCGGATCACCAGCGGCCGCCATCGAGTCGTAAACCTTTCGGTTGGTTCGCAAATAATCGTCAGACATCCCCAAAACCCGTGGTTTGTGCTTGCAGCATTCGATGTGAACATTTGAGCGCCACCGAAAGGTCGCGACGCCCATCTGCTGTGCTAGGTCTCCCCTGTGTTTACCCAACAACCAGTGTTTGCCCAACAACCCGTGTGTACCCAATAAAATGGCGAAAAAAACGGCTTCGCCCAGTTTTGACGACACGACGGGGAACTTTGGCCCTGGTTTGGGCATCACAACAGGGTCGAAAGCAATGACTGCTTTCCATTACCGCTATCATGCCAAGCCAGACCATGATTCTGAACAGCAGCCAAGCGGGCGGTGGGCGAGTCGAGAAAAGCAACCTCGATCGAGCCCCAATTATTGACCCACGGTTTTAACGCGATGACATTCTCTCAAGCACACGTCGACCAACTCCTGAGCGGCTATCTGGATGAAGCCCTCACGTCGGACGAGCAGGCCGAAGTCGAAAATTGGCTTCGTACTGATCCGTCGATCGGCGTGCAATTGAACAAGCTTCGCGAAATGCGAGACTCTCTTCGCATGGTTGCTTCGATCGATCGTACGCACCAGCTCGACAAAGGGTTTGCGGGCCGAGTCGTCGAAGCCGCCGTGGCACGCGCCCGCGCCGAAGGACTTGCCGAAGATCATCCACTGGTCCGTGTATCGGAACACCCCACTTCACTGCGACGGACCGGAAACTCGGTATCGTGGTTGCGAATGGCAGGTGTGTTTGGCGGAATCGCTGCCAGTGTCGGAATTGCAGTCTTGGCTTTTGGCCCAGACGCTGATGACGTTGCCTTGCAATCGGCGCCTCCGACCGGCGCAATTGCCAAACTTGAACCGACTACGCCCCCCGAAATGCTCGGGCCGAGCATCGCAGTTTCTGACGCGGTCGAGGCCGCTCCCGACTTGATGCCGGCCCCAGGGTTAACCACTCCATCCACGGATTCGATGACGGCGAATATTGCGGCTGCGGCAGTCAAACCGCCTGCGATCGCCCCGCGTGAACGATCGTCAAATGGATCACAGTCTCGCCAACCGCGAGCGGACCAATCGCTAGCCAGCAATCTGCAATTGTCGAACTCGCCATTGATGGTCGTTAGCATTCGCCAAACGGAACAGGGCCGAGCAAGTGGTGCTTTTCGAAAGTCGCTTCGATCCGCCGAAATCGCACAACTAGGTCCCCAAGACGTCCAGGCGTCGATGCAAGAGGCTGCGGTCAAGGCAGCGACCCAGGGCGACTCTGACGACCGAGTCTCGGTGGTGTACCTGCGAACCACAGGAAAGAAATTCGACCAACTGCACGTCCATCTTTTGGCCGACGAACAGGGGATTGAGTCAGTGCAGTTGTCGGTGACAGACGACGTCAAGCTGTTGCAGAAATTCCAGGACGCCGCGAACGAACCTCACGCGATCCGACATTCAAATCTGGTTTGGCTGGCCGACGATTCAGAAGCCACTCAAGCAGTTTCTCGCGACTTGGGTAATTTGCAGTTCTTACCGATGCCAGCCGGATCCGTTGGTGATTCGGGAAGTGACATCGACGTGCAAATCATCGTGCTGATTCGCTAATTGAAGCGGTACGACAGAATCCGCTCTAATCGCTTCACCGCTAGCCGCCCTGCACCAAGCCAACATCGGCGCATAGAAAAACCGATGTCCCGAAAGGGAGACACAGGAAAAGTTAGTACACAGCCGTTAAATTGTGACTTCAAAAACCTGTGCACCCCGTTCCGAGGCATCGGCTAATTCTAAGATAATCAAACTGATAGCGATGGCGAGGCTTTAACCAACGCGGGGCAAGACAATCTCGAGAGTTTTTCGCAGAGCCGCACCGCTTGCACGAATGCCCTGAACCTCTTTGGGCCAGAGATCAACTTCCAATCGATCAACAACGCCGCTTCTACCCACGACGGTGGGTACCGACAGCGCAACGTCGCGAATGCCGTAGCATCCCGACTGGACGCTGCTGACGGGCAGAATCGTGTGTTGGTCCAGGATGATTGCGTCAATGACGTCGCGAATCGCGATCCCAACCGCAAACCCAGCGCCGCCCTTTCGCTTGATCACTTCGGCACCGCTGCCGCGTGTTCGCGTGAACAGTTGGTTGGCCAAGTTGGCGTTCCAGCCTGGATACTTGTCCAGCGGCAATCCGGCGATGGTCGCACTGCTCCAGATCGGCACCATCGAATCCCCGTGCTCGCCAAGGATCAGTGCCTTCGTTTGGGTTGGCGGAGCTTTCATTTCGGCGGCGATCAGCGAACAGAATCGGATCGTGTCCAACTGAGTTCCCAAACCGATCACTTGGTTGACCGGCAACCCAAGCGTTTGAGCGGCAACGTAGGTCAAAATATCAACCGGATTGCTGACCACCAACACGATCGCCGAAGGCTTCGGACCAGCCGCTTTGACGTCACGCAAGATTTGCACGAACAAGTCCGTGTTGCGATTGATCAAGTCCAAACGCGACTCGTCTGGCTTGCGTCGCAGTCCCGCGGTGATGCAAATCACATCACTCGAAGGAATGTGTTCGTAGCCGCCACCGGAAATCACCTGATCAGCGACGCTGGGGCTGCCGTGTTGCAAGTCGAGCGCTTGCCCAACCGCCATTTCTTGGTTGACGTCCAGCAACGCAATTTCGCTGGCGAGGCCGCCACACTGCAGTGCGTAGGCCGCACACGAGCCGACCAGTCCGCCGGCGCCGATGATGGATACTTTCATGATTTCAAATCGTGTTGGGAGTAGTTATGGATCGTGCGGAATATGACTCTCCCGCTGGGAAAGTCGGATCTGCGTCTATTCAAAAAAAGTAGTGCAGGCTGCTAGACTGCATCACAAGCCTGGCACCCCGTGCTACAAATTCGCCAGCAATTGTTCACGCACTTCTTAGCTTTGGCGCATTTGACGCATCACTTCATCAGTGATCGCTTTGACAAGTGCTTCTTCGCTGACGCCGGCTGGCATGCCAGCGTTACTACCCGCATCAGCCGATGGTTTCAGTGATGGCGGTGCAGGGAAGGCACGGCGAGCAACGCCCGAATCGGCCCACGAATCGCGGAAGATATCGTTTGCACAAATGTCGCAGTTCTCGTACTCAGGCGTATTGCGTGGATCCTTGTAGCCCCACTTTTCCTTCAGGTCCAACAACTCTTGTGACTTCTCGCCACTGAGATACGAGACTCCGCCAAGTTGCTTGGCAAGAATCAGCATCCGGCAATACGCGTCAAGAATTTCAGTCCACCAATACGCTTGCTCGACCGTCTCGCCGTAACTGACCGTGCCGTGGTTGGCCAGGATCATGACGTTGGTTCGATTGACGAACGGAATGATCGTATCGGCAAAGCTCTGTCCGCCCGGTGTTTCGTACTTGGTGATCGGCACGTCACCCAAGAAGACTTCGACTTCGGGAAGGATGCACTGTGGGATCGGCTCGCGAGCGATCGCAAATGCGGTTGCGTGCGGCGGGTGACAGTGTACGACGCTCTTGATGTCTTCGCGTTGGCGATAGATTTCAAGGTGCAGAAGTGCTTCGCTCGATCGTTTCTTGCGACCCGACAATTGTTTGCCAGTCATGTCGACCAGCGAAATATCGTCAGGCGTCAAAAAGCCTTTGCAGTGCAACGTTGGCGTGCAAAGCACTTCGTTTTCGCTGACCCGAACGGTGATGTTCCCATCGTTAGCCGCAGCAAATTGACGGTCGTAGATGCGACGACCGATATCGCACATGTCTTGCTTGATCTTATGAAGGTTTTGCATATCAGTTTTTTCGTTTGAGTAGGTGACTAAGGGTTCTTTTTCGCTTGGTGTCAATCCAAGTCCACTTCATCCAGTAGCGCCACGATGGACGCATCAATCGGTTTCACATCCGGCCGAAACGGCTGCGCCGCTTCGGGGCCTTCTGCGATCGCCACCAAGTCACCGACACCGGTGCCGCATAAATCCCACGCGATGATCGTTACACCACCAAGCGGAAACGTGTCTATTTGTTCAATCGACTCGACCACTTCAACACAGCGAAGCTTGGCACCAGCCATGGCTGGATGAGCTTTCGACAATGTCACCGATCC
>JBAUHR010001030.1:0-2536 GCA_049680385.1 Rubripirellula sp.
ACATGACAAACAGCGACATCGACCACTCCATCTTCTCCAAGCGTCGAGTCGTCGCCTTCGCCGCATCCACCCTCTGATAGAGCTTAGAGTAAGTGTGATGCACGTCGGCATTCGAGACCACCAGATCGTACGGTTCAGCGATTTGATAATCGGTCGTGACTAAGTGCTTGCTGTGCTGCTTGTGGTCCACAACATCGATCGATCGGACAGGTGTATCAAGACGCATTTCACCACCAAGGTCCTGAAACAGCTTGACCAGACCACCAACCAATGCACCGGTACCACCGCGCGGAAAGAACACTCCCCACTGACGCTCGATCCAGTGAATCAGCGTGTAAATGGCACTGGTGTCGTAGGGGTTCCCGCCGACCAACAGCGGATGAAAGCTGAATGCCTGTCTCAGGTGTTCGTCTTTGATGAATCGGGAAACAGTGGCATAGACGCTGCGGTCGGCGCGAAGGCGGGCGAGCTGTGGGGCAACGCGAACCATGTCGCTGAATCGCAAGAACGGAACGGCTCCCAGTTCTTCGTATCCGCGATGAAAGACACGTTTGGAGTATTCGGCGAAACGACGATACCCGCTGACATCGCTTGGACTCAGTTTTTCAATCTGTTGAATCAGCCCGGCTTCATCAGAGACGTAGTCAAAACTCGCACCGTCGTGCCATTGCAAACGATACATCGGGTCAACGGGCAACAGCTCGACATAATCATCCATCGATCGGTCGGACAACTCGAACAGTTCTTCGATGCAGTGTGGTGCCGTGATCACCGTGGGGCCGGCGTCAAAAGTAAACCCCGCGTCGTTGTAGACATAGGCTCGTCCGCCTGGTTTGTCGCGAGCCTCGAAACAAGTCGTCTCGAAACCCATCGCCTGCAAGCGAATCGCAGCGGCGAGCCCGCCAAAGCCACTCCCTACGACTGCTGCGCGACCGCGTCCACCTGGATGGCCCGAGCGACCGGACTGACTGCGATTGTCCGGGTTTGAAATCCCTTGAAAGTCTTCGATTGCGACAGACATGTTTCACCTTGTACCTTGAAGCTTGGTTAGTGCGGACCGCATCGACTGGGTTGACTCAACGTGCTCGCCCAGCAGTGTCAATTCCTTCTCCAGCTTTGCCTTAATAAATAGGTCACCCCGATCTCCGACCACGTCGAGCAGTCGACGGGCAACCGACTTCAACTCCTCGACTTCTCCGAAGGCGTTTCGCAGACTGTGTTGCAAATCAACCATCTCCGCATTCGACATCCTTCTTGCAGCCCACGCCCACGGCCAAGTCACTCGAGCGTTTCGTAAGTCATCGAATCGCTGCTCACCCTGCAGAAAAGAACGTAGTTCGTTAATATCGTTTCGCATCTGTAGACAGACGCCCACATTCATGCCGAACCGCCATAGTGCTTTGCGTGTGATTCGATTCGCGCCAGCGGCTGTCGCACCAAGCCACGAGGACAAGGCAGTTAGTCCCCCGGTCTTCAAACGACTGATCGCAAGCACTGTCGGATGGATCTCTGTCGGTTGCAGGAGATCGACCGCCGCAGAAAGATCGAGTGCCTGACCCTCATGGCAACGCCTAACTGTTCGCACGACCTGGACAAGCATCCTGTGTAATGACGTTGGGTCGATTTCGGCTTCCGAGAGCTTTTCCAAGGAACGGAAATACATCCAGTTCCCAGTGTTTAATGCCAAGGGCATACCGATTTCACGATGAAGTGTTGGCCGACCACGTCGCTGAGCCGAATCATCTTCGATGTCGTCGACAATCAACGATCCGGCATGCAATAACTCGATCGCCGCGGCAATTTGTTGGGGTGCGTCGCCGTCACCTCCGGCAAGCCGAAACGATTCGTTCACGATTGCACCGCGAATCCGCTTCCCACAGCGAGAAAGGAATTGCTCCGCAGGATGTTTGAGCGCCTCGTCCCAAAGTCGCTGCGGCACGGATGATTTTGCCTCACGTGACTTTGCATCTGGAGGTGTGAATGATTGCGGGAACAAGACAACACTCATGACTGATCTCCTGGGAAGAACGACCGAACGAATCTGTGGGGACGGAGTCCGATCAGCGTCGGAGGAATGCCGATGACGATTCGCAGTGCATCGCCAGCGGTGAATTGGTACGAATAGAAACGTTCGATCGAAGCATCGCTTAGAACGCGATAGAAACGCCGAAAGATTCGATGCCGGTGCTGCCGTGCGACAAGCCGAAACAGCAGACGATTCAAGAATCGCGAGTAACGTGATCGCAAGCGATGTTTCTCCGACAACGCATCGACGCGATCCCTGGCAAGCTCCAAAGATCCCGAAGCAATCGCTTGAGCAAAGGCGACCGCCAGGGGGAAGGAATAGCCGGTCGCTGCATGGAACCATCCGCCATTGCATCCGTGCGGTCGGACTAGCAGTAAGCATCGAGGATCGGGCGGCCGAAGTGATTGCCGGATTGAAGGCTCGTGTCGACGCGGTGATCAAGTGTAGTGGCTCGCTTACGCACCGACCGTCAATGATGTTGCTCGAATGGATCGACCCACCGTTCAGTGC
>JBAUHR010001031.1:0-1815 GCA_049680385.1 Rubripirellula sp.
CTCCAGAGCCTTCCACGACGACCGCAACCGTCAACACTTATCCAAAGGTAAACACGACGCAGCCAAGTGAACCGACTCACCAGGACGCCGCGCAGGATCACTCGGTTGATCTTGGTGGCGCCTCCGATTCCGACCAGGCGAGTGGGGTCGAAATAGCCCCCCGCATTACTGCTGGACTCAACGATACCCAACCACAAACGGAGAAGAATCCGCAGCAGGATTCGACGCAAAAGGTATCACGCAAACCAACAGTAGATGTTGATGTGCGACCCGATGTCGAAGCTTCCAAAGTAACAACTAAGAACGACAATCCTGCTTTGCATGATCGTCGAGACTTGGGCAACCGGCCGATCACGCCACCAAACATGGACGAGTTGCCAGATTCTACTAACATAACGGGAGAGCAACTTGATCGTACTACCGACACGGGTGATGTCTATTTGCCACAATTGAACGTCCAAGATGATCAGGCGAGTCAACGTCTCGACCAGCCCGATACGTCAGACGAAAAATCAGTGGACCGCGAAACGGGTTCCTACACCGTCGCATTGAACGCGCTGACGAGCAATCTTCCAAAGAGCTTTCGCGAAACCATCGCCAGAAAGACTCAGATCGATCATCCGTGTGTATTCGTACTGCGTTGGACAGGCTGCCCCCACACGGATTTCGACTGGATGCCGCCGGAGGGAGTTGAGAGTCACATTCTTCACAACAAGAACAACGGGCCGGGATCAAAAATCCCGCCAGCTGAGCGAGTGGAAATTCTGTTTGTTGATCAATCCAGTTCTGTCGATCTTGGCCAGTTTCGGCTCAACTCCCGGCTCACGTATTCGCATCGAGGGTCGCCGATTGCACTTGATGTCCAGGCGATGAACTCTGGCGGAGAGCATTTCGCCGGTTCGGTCGATTATTGGCCCGGAACCCGTGGGAGTAATCGCCACCAATCCCTCACCCCTGAAAACGTCGAAATACGCCTATCTAACGTTGGCACGGATTTGCCGCGTGAGTCTTTGATTCCCATTCCTAACCTGCCGTAACGAGAGAAGATCCCCATGCAAAAATCACAAAAAGATATGTTGCGTTCGTTCTTGCTGGTCAGTTGGCCTCTCATATTCGTCGTGCTGTCAGCAGGATGCCAGCAGGCAGACCAACGAAGCAGCGGAGGCATGTTGCCGCTTGAAGCGGACAGGGAGCAGGAACAACTCGTGCTCTTTCTGGCAGAAGGTCTCCCCAAAGAAACTCGCGACGAATTCGAAAATTCCTTGTTGAATTACATCGAAGTTGCCGAACCGGGCGGATTCGTGCACATCCTTCGTTGTCCCGACCACTACCTACTGTCCTCGTTTGAAGTTCCGCCGGGAAAGACGACGAGTCGCGTACGTCTGCTTCGCGATGAATTGGCCAAGTTAGTCGCTTTCCTCAAAGATGAATCACAGGTGCCCGCTGACTACGCTGAACAGGTTGCGGCGTCTCGAGTGCTGAGCAGTCTCTGGTCGGTGAACGCCGTCCATTCCAATTCAATGCCAACCACGATCGGGGTGTTTGGTAATCCGGTTTACCATGCTCCGGACGACGTTGTGTGGTCGATGCGAGGTCGACGAGTGCCAAGCATCAGCAGCCCGCTTGATCCAACAAGCACATCGCCGTTCCAATTGCACGGTCAGGCTCAGTTGCCGACGGGCACGAAACTAATCTGGGTCGCGCCACAGAACTTCTCCGACCACGATCATCAAAATGCACTGAGGCTCTTTTACCGGAGGTACTTTGATCACTGTGGCATTGAATTACTAGATTTCACACACGACACACGGTCTG
>JBAUHR010001032.1:0-1865 GCA_049680385.1 Rubripirellula sp.
TCTTCGCAAGGTGGACCGTACTCGGTCACCATCACGGCGACGGACGATAACGGCGCAACTGTGACGCAGTCGTTCACATGGTCCCTGACCAACCCTGGTCCGACTGCGACGGATAACGATCTGGGCACAAGCGAAGGATCAACGCTTTCCGGTAACGTCATGAGCGACAACAACGGCAGCGGAGTTGACTCCGATCCTGACGGCGACACGATCACCGTTAGCGCCGTCAATGGAAACGCTGCCAACTTGGCGACATCGATCGCTGGAACGAACGGTGGATCGTTTGTTATCAACGCGAACGGCACGTACGCGTTCGCGACCGGTAGCGATTTTGAATATCTCGATGCTGGCGAAACCGCGACGACCACCATCAACTACACAATCAGCGACGGCGAAGGCGGAACAGATTCAGCAACCGTCACCGTGGTCGTCACCGGAACGAACGACACGCCAACTGCCGTGGGCTCGATCCCGCCACAAACGGGCGTCGATAGCACGGTTGAATCACCTTTGGACGTCAGCGGATTCTTTGCCGACGTCGACGCGACCGACACGCTGACATTTAGCGATGGCGGCACGCTGCCCGCTGGTTTGTCGATTGACCCGGTCACCGGCATCATCACGGGTATCTACGATGCCGATTCGTCGCAAGGTGGACCGTACTCAGTGATCATCACCGCTACGGATGACAACGGTGCGACGGTCACTCAGTCGTTCAATTGGACGGTGACCAACCCCGGCCCGACAGCGACTGACAACGATCTGGGCACGAGCGAAGGCTCCACACTGTCCGGCAACGTGATGAGTGACAACGACGGCAGCGGAGTTGACTCCGATGTCGACGGCGACACGATCACGGTTAGCGCCGTCAATGGAAACGCAGCTAACTTGGCCACGTCGATCGCTGGCACCAACGGTGGATCGTTCGTTATCAACGCCAACGGCACGTACTCTTTCGCGACCGGCAGCGATTTTGAATACTTGGATGCTGGCGAAACCGCGACGACCACCATCAACTACACGATCAGTGATGGCGAAGGCGGAACGGACTCAGCAACGGTAACGGTAGTTGTCAGTGGAACAAACGATACACCAACGGCTGTTGGCACGATCCCGCCACAAACGGGCATCGATAGCACCGTGGAGTCACCTTTGGACGTCAGCGGATTCTTTGCCGACGTCGACGCGACCGACACGCTGACATTCAGCGATGGTGGAACTCTGCCTGCTGGCTTGTCAATCGATCCGACCACTGGCGTCATTGCTGGAATCTACGATGCCGATTCGTCACAAGGCGGACCGTACTCGGTCATCATCACGGCAACGGACGATAACGGAGCAACTGTAACGCAGTCATTTACGTGGACGGTAACCAATCCTGGCCCGACAGCAACGGACAATGATCTTGGTACCAGTGAAGGCTCTACGCTGAGCGGCAACGTGATGAGTGACAACGACGGCAGCGGAGTTGACTCCGATGTCGACGGCGACACGATCACGGTTAGCGCTGTCAATGGAAACGCCGCCAACGTGGCCACATCGATCGCCGGAACCAACGGCGGTTCGTTCATTATCAATGCGAACGGTACCTATTCGTTCGCTACCGGCAGCGACTTTGAGTATCTCGATGCTGGCGAAACGGCCACGACGACGATCAACTACACGATCAGCGACGGCGAAGGCGGAACGGACTCAGCAACGGTAACCGTGGTTGTCACGGGAACGAATGATACTCCCACGGTTGTTGGTACGATCCCGCCACAAACCGGTATCGACAGCACTGTCGAGTCACCTTTGGACGTCAGCGGATTCTTTGCGGACGTTGACGCGACCGATACGTTGTCGTTCAGCGATGGCGGAACACT
>JBAUHR010001033.1:0-10823 GCA_049680385.1 Rubripirellula sp.
ACAGTCGATTTGTCGCCGGATTGCGTATCCTCGGCGTGGGCGACTGTGGTTCGGTCACACCCAACAAATGCGACCAACGCAAAAACCGGCAAAAGCATGACAGCGGTCGAATAGAGAAGCTTGCGCATCGGTAAATCTTTCTTCCTGAGCTCGCGAGACCAAATCGACACAAGATCGCATCGAACGCGATCTCCGTCGCCCATTGTAGCCGGTTGCCAAGATCGCGGTGCCAAGTGCAGGGTGCGGTTTCTGCGGGGCCGTCAAGCTGGTGATTGGTCTGGGGCGGCGCAAAAAAAATCCCGCCTGCCGAGACACAAGGTGAATCTCGACAAGCGGGGCAGTTCTCGCTCGTTTCTTACGAATGAACGAGTGGGGTGACCATGCCGAAGCATCGGTCCGCCGACTTCTGCTAACGGTTATCACCCCGTTGGCTCGTACAGCAATAATCCACTTGCTCACCTCCCTTCGTTTCATCGGTTTGACGGTTAACGGCCCAGGTGCCAACCAGAGCGGGCCGTTTGCCGTACTAAAAAGTCCATCGCGGCGCGTCACCGCGATCCGACGACTCCATTATCGATCGACATCGCCTTTGGTTCAAGGTTTTGTCAAAGATTTCAGAGCCATCTTTTGTAAAGACCGCAAGCCCTTGAAAAGGTTCACACAAAATCTGCGAACGATTAGCTGCGAACGATTAGCTGCTGGGCGCGTCGATTTCATATTGAACGATGATCAGCAAGTCGCCTGCCGAAAACGAGTTCAGTGGTCCTCCGCTGCTACCGCTTTGGGGGGCCAGGTTTCCAGAGATCGAGACCACTCGAGCACCGCTTTTTCGGATCCAGCGATTGATCTGCCTTTCCATTTCCTGCATTTCGGTGTCGACGCTTTTGAAGAGTTTGACTTGCTGCACGACCAGGGTTCTCCGATGAATTCGATAAGTTCGACGTGAACGTAAACGGGGGCTTTGATTGTAGAGTGTCCGCGCCGGATCAATCGACCCAGCAACCACACCACCATTTCGATTGCCTTCTATTGCCCGACGATTTCTATCGCCCGTTCTCTTGCCCGGCGCTATTGCCCGGCGATCGGATAGAAGACGGGTTTCGGCAAAATCGATTGCGGTTCCCAGACACTTAGGCGGACGTCGTCGATCGTGGCTTCGCCACCGCCGATCAATTCAAACATCACGCTGACTTCGCCCGCTTCGAGCGACTGTCGGTACAGCCGAACGTTGGTCCAGTCAGAGCGTCCGCGTACCAGCACACCCATTTCTTGACCGCCGATCGAGTCGTAGACCAAGACGCCTTGGTGGGGGCCGCCAAATCCTAAAGTTTGAACGGCGGCATCGATCCGGATCGCTGTTCCGGCGGCAACTCGTACCGAGGGGCTGCGAATTTGGACGATCGTTCCCTCGTATCCGCCTGGCAGCATGTCGTCGCCAATCGGCGAAACACGTGCTTGCAGCGCACCGGGGCCTTGATACGTGCCGCGTGTGACGTGACGCACTTCGCTGTTGGCTTGCGACGTCATCCGTTGACCAAAACTCCATCGGCCCGGCCCCATCATATTGGCGTCGTCCAGCGAACCGCTGGTCAACAAATTCTTACCCCAACCGGCTTCGTCCATCAGCGGACGCCAAATTGTCTGAATTTCTGCGGCGCCATAATCCATCGGCGGACTGCTGGTTGGCGATGGCCAATCGGGCATCAGGGACTCGGCAAGTTGCCAATCACTGCGCAGTGCCCACGCGTCAGCGCGGCGAGCCATGCGTATCGTTTGTTCGGTGTCGCCGGCGCGATACATGGGTTCGGATTGCATCAAAGTTTGTTCTGCAACGTCCACCAAATTCGATGGTGCTCGGCGATCCGATGCGCGAGCGGCCGTGGCGCGATTCCAGCTCTCACGCGTCCTTCGTACCGCTTCACTGGCCAATTGCCAACGATCCAAACTGGCTTGCCGGGCAAATTTTGCTGCCGACTGGCTCAGCAACCCGCCGACGCTTGGGTCCGTGCTCATCACAATGACCTCAGCAGCGTCCGGTGAAACGATCTGCAACCGAGACCCCGTCGATGTTGCTTCGGGGGTCATTCGTTCGGCCGAAAAGTTCGTCAGTCGCCAAACGGTTTTGGACGCGTCAGACGGAGTCAGGTTGATTTCCAGGGTATCGCCATCGCCGGCTAGCACTTCGCTGCCGCGTGTCGCGATGGAAGTCAGAATCAGCAGATCCGTATCGTCGGTCGCCAAGCGAGTACACCGATACGGGGCACCAACGACCGGCGGTGCCGCAGCGGCTGTGGCCGAACTGACCCACGGTGCGATCATCGCGACCATTCGGTTGACGTAACTCAGTGACATCGCCCGGCTGTTGTCGAATGCCGCCCCGGACGACAGCGGCTGGGTCGATCGATACAGGATGGCTTTTGGGGTGCTTTCGAGCGACCGCATCACTTGCAGCCACATCGAATGCCAGCGATATCCCTCGGGCGGCAGTGCCCCGATCGCGCGGGCGATCGATTCGGCTTGGCGAACCATCGATTCGGGCGGCATGCTGGCGATCCCCACGGCTGTTTCGACTCGGTCGCCGACGCGTCGATGGGATTCAATCATTTGTGTGACTTCTTCGCCACCGCGGATGCCGCGAACTCGCGTCGGCATATCAGCGATGATGCCGTCGACCAGCGGTGCGTAATTTCGCCAAGCTTCGGATGGGGCTGCGATGATCGGTCGTTGCCATCGCGATGGCCAGCCACGTAGCATCGATGAAGTCATCGCGGCCGAATCGACTTGGCGACTATCCAAAGCTTCGCCCATCCCGATGTACCACGCCACAATCGGATCCAGCAGCGCTTCGATCGCCGGATCGGGGCTGGCGGGCGGTGGAGCATAGATGGCGATCCGTGCTTGGCTGGCTTCGCCCAAAATGTCGGCATCGGGCGGGCTCGACAGCAATACGGCATCGAAACCCAACGACCGAACCCAGGCAAGGGGCTCGCCGTTGTGTTGAAGAATGCGCGTGACTTTACCGACGGGGAATGCAGGACGGCGGATCAATGTGCCCGTATTCTTGCTGCCCAGACGACCGTCACCTGTATCGGACACGCGAGCCGATCGCTGGCGGTCGGTCAATCGTGCTTCGCCGTCGCGGGCGTTGCCCGTACTGACGCCTTCGGCCATCGGGATCAGCCCGTCGACGCGTAGTTCATCCATTCGCAACGCTGTTGTGCCGGGCCCTGCATAGGCGTTGATCACGACCGCATCGACAAAGGCATCGGTCAAGTCAGCATCGCTGCCATACTCGCCTCGCATCGCCATGTTCTTTAGTTTCAATGATCGCTCGATCATGCCGATGCCGATCGTCGCGAATTCGCCCGGTGTCGTGTATTGGGCGCCGTAGATGATGACTGACTTGGGGCGTCCCGTTTCGGGGTCCTGCAAAAAGGGATATCGAATGCGAAATCCGATTTTGGCGCCTGGTTTGGCGCTCATCACCGAAACTCGTACCAGCAGATCGTTCAGCGGGCGCACCGGTTGAATCGGGTAGACCAGGATCGCTTCGCTGCCGTTGGTTGCGACAAACGAGATTGATTCGCACGCACCGCCGTCGACCCCACCATCGACCAGATGGTCCTGTTTGATGACCCGAGCCTGACAGTCGGATTGGCCCAAATGCCATCGCGGTGGATAAGAATCAAGTGAATCAATGATCTGCGAATGGGCCACCGTTGCCCCCACACCGTGGCAAACAATCACGGTCGTAACGACAACGAGTGTCCAAGCAACGTGCCGCCAATCCGAACGCGCACGCACGGTTTGCCTGGACGGCAGATCCGACGTCGAATTGCGTTTCGTTGAAAGTCTTTTTGACATTGGAATGTTGACCGCGGAGTCGTCTGCCGGAACAATCGCGGAAGTCGATTCGATCTTGTTTCCGCCTGGCACTGTGACCCGGCGAACCGTCGCTGTGGCCCCCGAGTTACGACTCGGAAAGCCCGGCCGATCCAGTTGGCAATACGAGTGTGTGGAAGGAATGCGACGTGGTGTTGATTTAGAACCACATTTGATTCGCAGCCGCCACCACAGACGCAAGCCCTTTCCGTACCAAGATTTAGGTGCTGCCAGCAAGGCTAAACCGTGTTGCAAAAACGCACCGTTGCGTTTTGACATCCTGGCCATGCTGTGTAGTTTAAGTTATTGGCTGGCAACGGTTTACGTTGATCGGTTGTGATTTGCCGAAAGGATGCGGCACCGCAAATGCAATGGATGGCCTCTTAGACAAAACAGCCTCCCGCACTCACTCGCAGCTCAAACACAGGACGCGAAACATATGTTGCCAAAGACCATCGGATCCGCTCAAGCAACCGCCGACGACACACCAATCGAGCTGCAAGAAATGGCGAAGGCGATCGATTCGCTGCCAGAACGGTACCGCGACGTCGTGGCCCCCGCGATGCAACGCGTTGTCGAATGCAGCACTCGCCGCCGCCGTATCCTGAACTTGGTTCAAGAAGCGTTGTCGCAACTGCGATTGGACATGAAGTATCTGATCTTCGACCTCGAAGCAACTCGCCGCGAACGAGACCAGTACAAAGAAATGTTGGAAAAAGATGGTCTTCTCTAAGACTGTTCTTGTTCGACTCGTTGTCGGTCTTGCCGTCGCTGGATTGCTTAGCATGAATTTTCAATCCATCATTCGCGGCATGACCCAGAATCATGCCGAGTTGAATGACAAGGCAGACGACGCCGATCTGCGGCCAATTCAATTGGTCGGTTCGGCATCCGAAATCGCTGATCGTATCGCCGACTGGGGCGACGCTCAGTCACGTTGGCAGACCGTTTCACGCGACCTGCCCGATGATTCGGATGAGATTGTGATTCACTTGACGCGCACGACTGGCGTGTTCCAGTTCGTCGACGACATTCACGTGCGTGTGATCGAAGACAGCGACGCGGGGACATCTCTCGTCGAAGCCGAAAGCCAATCGAGAGTTGGCAAAGGTGACTTGGGGCAAAACGCTCGCAATCTCCGTGAGTTCACTCGCGCGTTTCGATAAGCCTTCGGGCGGTGTTGTCCCACCGCCCGAGCGACATTCTTTCCATTACACTCTTGGGCCAGCGAGTCTCGTTTCCAGAGACCGATTCTCTGTTTCAAGTCTTAGTGTCCTGTTGAATGTCGAGCTCGATGCCGAAATTTCGTAAGCCAACCGACGTCCGCGTCGATTCTGTGAAGATTCACTATTTGCCTGTTCGGATGCGGATGCCGCTGAAGTTCGGGCCGGAATCCGTCTCGTCGGTGACGTGCGCGCGGGTCGCAGTGACGGTTGTCGGTGCGGATGGAAAGACCGCGACGGGCTGGGGCGAGACTCCGTTGTCGGTGACCTGGGCATGGCCGTCGGCGACGATGTCGTACGCCGATCGATATCAAGCGATGACAGAGTTCTGCGGCCAACTCGCCGCAGCTTGGCAATCTGAATCGTCGACTGGGCACGCATTGGAAATCGGTCACGCATTTGTTGACGGTGTCATGCCCGGCATGATCGAAGCTTTTAATGCTGACCGAGGCAATGAAGCGATGCCACATTTAGCGGCGTTGATTGTTGCCAGTGCGTTCGACATTGCCACGCACGATGCGTATGGAAATCTGCATGAAGTTGATGTCTACGAAACCTATAACGCCGAATACCTTTCGGACGACCTGGATCACTATCTGACGGCCCAGGAAGGCAGCGATGTCTCGTTTGCGGGTAAGTATCCGGCTGATTTCTTCGTTGATTCGCCGCCGACGTCGATGCCGGTTTGGCACTTAGTCGGTGGTTTGGATCCGCTTGAAGACTCGGATCGCAACGGCTCCGAACCCGACGACGGCTATCCAGTCACACTTCGTCAATGGATCCTTCGTGATGGCCTTGATTGCTTGAAGATCAAGCTTCGCGGCAACGATAGCCAGTGGGACTTTGAACGCGTTGTTCGTGTCGGTCAGATGGCAATCGAGCTTGGCGTTACCGAGTTGTCGACGGACTTCAACTGTACCGCGAAGACGACTGACTATGTCAACGAGATTCTCGATCGATTGCAAACCGAGCACCCCGAGATCAGCGATCGAATTTTGTACGTCGAACAGCCGTTTCCTTATGATTTGGAAAAGCACCAGATCGACACACATTCGGTGTCGCAGCGAAAGCCACTGTTCTTGGACGAGAGCGCCCATGATTGGCGTTTTGTGGCACTCGGAAAACGACTCGGTTGGACAGGCGTCGCATTGAAAACGTGTAAGACGCAAACCGGCGCACTGCTAAGCCTGTGTTGGGCCAAGGCGCACGGGATGCCACTGATGGTCCAAGACTTGACGAATCCAATGCTCGCTCAAATTCCGCACGTTCGGCTGGCGGCTTATGCCGGCACCATCATGGGCGTCGAGTCCAATGGGATGCAGTTTTATCCCGAAGCTTCCGCGCCCGAGGCGAAGATCCATCCGGGGATCTACCAGCGTCGTGACGGCAGACTTGATCTGTCGACGATCCGTGGCGCCGGTTTTGGCTATCGGCTAGATGAAATCGAACGAAATTTGCCCGCGGCGGAATGACGAGCCGTCAAAGGATTGCGTTTAGCAATTCCACCAACAACGGGCCCAGAATCGTGATCGACACCAATGCGACGGGATACGCGGCGACGTAGCTTGTCACTGGCTGACTTGATTCGGTTGCCGTTGTCAGTACCGCCAATCCCGGCGTGGAGGTCATGCCACCGCAAGTTGCGCCAAGCGACTGGAATAGCGTTAACTTGTAGACAAACCTCGACACGCCGTACCCCACAGTCAGCGGAAATGAAACAATCGCGGCAGCGACCAAGCACAGCACGGGACCATGCTGGGCCAAGACCGGACCAATGCCCGTTCCGGCATGAATCCCGGCATCGGCCAAGAACAACGCTAATCCGCCTTCGGTCATCAGCATTTGTGCCGCTGGCGGATACGACCCGCGAATCGGTCCGATTCGGCGAAAGTGACCGAGGACGAGTCCAACCATCAACGGCCCTCCGGCGATACCAAGCGATAACGACATCTCGCCAAACTGCACAGACACACGGCCGACTAAGATTCCTACGGCAAGTCCGACCACCAACGACAGCAGATCGGTTTCGTTGAGCGCGCGCGGCCGGTGTCCGACGATGCCTTGGATCTTTGCCAAGTTGGCCGACTCACCAACTAGCGTTAAGGTGTCTCCGAATTCGATCCGAGTTCGTCCTGATGGAACAAATTCCATTTCGTGGCGTCGGATGCGAGCGACGGTTAGTCCGTAGCGTGATCGTAGTCGTAGATCCTGCAACGTATGGCCATAGATTTCTGGTGATGTGACGACCAGGACTTTGCGTTGGTGGTCAGCATCCAGAATCGCTTCTTCGTCGCTGATGATCATGCCAAGTGTGTCGGCGACACGGTGCAAATCGCTGTCAGCGCCAACCAGCATGACGTGGTCATCGAGCCGGAACACATAATCCGATGCCAGCGGTATCCAGCGGCCGTCGACTTGCACGCGAGAAACCTGGCACCCCGAGTCTTTAAAAACTTCCACCTGACCCGGTCTGCGCCCAACGATCGCGGGATTGACGATTTGGACGGATCGACGTTGGATATCTGATTGGTCTGGCGAATCCGATTGCGGTGAAGATGAGTCGCCATGTTGCCCCGCCGCGACCGCTGGTTCGTGTTTTCCAAATTTGATCGCCAGTTGCACAAACAGGACAACGACCACAATGCCGATCGGGTACGCGACTCCGAATCCAACGGCGACGTTCGCCGGTTGTTCAACAGCCTCGGTGATCGCACCGAGCGCGGGCGTGCTGGTTAGAGCGCCCGCCATCAATCCGCCCGTAAGGTCGGCTGGCAAGTTGAATAGTTTCGACGCGGCTGCCGCGACGCCGACGCCGGTCATCACGATCAATCCACCTAGTGTCGCCATCATTCGGCCTTGCGACGCTAACCCGCGAAAGAAAGTGGGGCCTGCGGAAACACCGACGCAATAGACGAATAACGCCAAGCCCAAGGTGCCAATGCCATCGGGGATCACCATCGCTCGGTGCCCAGCAAGCAACGCGACAAACAGGATCGCGGAGGTGCCAAGCGAGATTCCGAAAAATGAAATCCGCCCGACCAGCAAACCAACTGCAATCACACCAAGCAGCACTAAGAGCGGACTCAAACGTAACCCCAACACTTTCAAAATCGTTTTGGCTGACGCGGGCGAAAACCTAAATCGACTGCGTCAGTGCCTCGGACGATTCGGTTCTAGATGATCGCATCTCGCGCGACGATACCAGCAACGATTAGGGTAAGCGAACATGCCCCAAACCTTGCGCAACGGTGGAGGTGCCAGATCGGTTGCCGGCTCGCTGAATGGAACAATCCAGCCATGTGCGGTTTCGCACGGAAATCGCCCACTTAGGATCAGCGAGCATGATCGATTCTTGGCGTTCGGCTTGGCGGGCTAGGGCTAGGGCTAGGGCTAGGGCTAGAGTTGGGAAGCGAGCGCCGGGGACGACGTTTGGTTCGTGGCGGACACTGCTGACGAAATTCCGTGCGCCCCCAAACGCAGAATTTTTAGGTTGCTAAAACACGGCTCGTCTTGGTCGTGCTTGCAGGGGGGCGTCCGTTGGTGTGCGATAAAAATATCGCCGCGTTTTGACATCGCCATCCGTTCAATTTCGCCTGATTGGTCGCTCTTGAACAGAGTGCCGATCCACTTCAATGATTCGGCGTCCCAAATTCCAACCTCTCCGTCGTGGCTTCCCGTGATGATGTTGGATCCGTCGGGCGAAATCGTGATCGCAAGTATCTCTCGAAGGTTCTGTTTCGTCGAAACGTTCGCGTTCCAACGTTCGCTGCTAGTAAGAATTTGGCCGTCCGACCCCAAAACGCGGATACGCCCATCTCGGCATCCGACATAGATTCGTTGTCGAGTGTGGTCAACGCAGTGCGATCGGACATTTTGCATGCCGTCGGTGATGACCGTCTTGCGGGGATCGGTTGCGACGGAGGTCTGCACTCGGTGGCCAATCAGAATCGCTGTGTCGTTTTCTGTCAGCGCGACTGTCTCAACACGAGTGTCAGTTCGGAACTCACTGATGGATTCGGCACGAAGTAATTCGCCCGTCTTGGGATCAACCGAAACATCGATCCATTGAATATCGTACTGGCCACGACAGATGCAAATCCTTGTTCCCGATTCACAAATCAGGATTTCATGCATCGCGATTTTGTTGTCCTCGATAATCGGAATCGAGGGTAGCTTATGCCACTCGCTGCAGACTTGGGCGGTCGCCGGGGATGTGATGGATCCCAAGACGGCTTGACCGTTATCAAGGCCAATGACCGCCCAGTTTCCGTTGGGGGCGATCGTCACAGTTCTGACCTTGATTCCATCGGGGCGGCGCAGCAGTATTCGTTCGCTTGAATTCAAGTCAAAACGTTCGACGGATCCGTCAAGGTGTCCCAGGATCAATGCGGTTCCGTCTGGGGTAAGGTCAACGACCGATGCTCCCTTTTCGATCGATACTTCTTGACGAGCGCGAACGGGCTGGTTGGGATTCCAAATGACGATCGCTCCGTTTTCTGCGCCGCTGATGATGGTGCCCGACGCGTTCATGGCAATTGCCGTCACCGGCGCGTCGTGGCAAAGGTGCCGTATCGATGGTCGAATTGGCTTTTTCGGGTCCGGCGATTCGGCAATCGGCGCCAAATCCCAACGCATAACGGCGCCTCCAAGACTGCCAGCGACAACGGCGGTTCCATCATCCGAGAAACGAAGGCTCCGCAGATCCGCATGTTCACCTGAAAGTGTGTACTCCACTAACCCCTTTTCGGTTTGGTGGACGAGCGCGGTGTCGCTGTCGAAAGACGCAGTCGCTGCAAACCAAGTCCCGTCGGGCGAGCAAGCAAGACGCCGAATGTTCGTGTCGCCTACCTTCGCCAGCAGTGTTGTTGACTGGGGTTCGGACACGTCGCCCAAAACGAGTAGGTTTGATTTTGGCGATCGTACGAGGTGACCATCGGGCGTGAAGGCGAGGTCTTCATTTCGCCGTTCCGAATTCACCAGGGTGATTTTCGATGGGTCGGATAGACGAATGACTTGGATAGGTTCGTATCGCGTGCCAACGGCGATTTGGCTTCCATCGGGCGAAAATGCAAGCGATTCGATTGTCGTTGAAAAACCTGAAAGGCCTTTTTGGTAAGCGAGGGGCTTGGGCGTTTCGGGGTTCGATGAGTGGAACGATCGATCGGTGGGTGAAGTCGGAATGAACTCGACGGTGCCGCTGCCAAGCCACCATGATGCGTTTTCGAGCGTCATCCCAACCGCGATCCAGTTGGCATCTGGGGAGACTGCAAGAGCACGGATTTCAGCGCCTGGTTCCAACGCGGTTTCGTGAACTAATTCGCCATTGTCTCGGTAAACGCGTACCAAGTTGGATTCCGCCGCGACGGCGAACAAATCCGTGCCAGGTATCGAGATAATTTCTGTGATGCTGCGTTTAAAACCAGCGGCCTCGTGCCTGCCTTCGAACGCAACCGATCGCAGCAGTTGGATGTCGTAGCGGGCGGGGGCATCCTGTCCACGGTAGCCGTCAATTTGGCGAACCAGTGCCCGAGCGGTCGCTGAATCATGGTGACTGATTGCCGCGAACGCATCTTGCATGTCCGATCGAAATGCAATTTGAATCGCGGCACTTTTGCTCCGCGATGCAATATCGAGCGCCGTTGAAAGTGCGGTGCTGTGTTGCCGTAATCGTTGGTTGGACCAACCAAACATCAGGATCCCGGCGACGATCAAACAGGC
>JBAUHR010001034.1:0-10445 GCA_049680385.1 Rubripirellula sp.
GTGCTGACACGCCGACGGTTGCCAGTGCGACGAGCCCCGTAAGGAGTGCAAGCCAGCCGAAACCGCGTTTTGAGTTTTCAGTCATCGAGAAACGTTAGATGAATAGGGTGGAAGTGAATATTGAGAGCCGGGACGAAAACGTCCGGCAGAGTTACCGTCCGGCGTGGCCCACGCTCTTGTGGCAATGAACGCACGACTGCATATCGCCGCCCGCCGTGTCAGGCAACAGCGGATGGACAAATTCTTTGTGACAGGAAACGCACGCGCCCTGGGTCACGCGAGCGTTGCGTGGCTTGATTTGGATCGGATCATCGAAACCGCCGACGGTGAACGCCAACGAGTGAAAGAACCCATTGTCTGCCTTGGTGACCCATTTGCCGATGAAGTCGTGCGGCAAATGGCAGTCGTTGCAAACCGCGACGGTGTGGTGACTGCTTTGTTGCCAAGAATCCAAGTGTCCCTGCATGACATGGCAGTTCACACAGGTTTGTGGATTATTGCTCAGATAGCTGGCGCCCTTCCCATAGCCGAACGTGAACGCGCCCAACCCGCCCAGCGCACCGAGGCAAATGGCAAAAAGGGCGGCCGTTTTGCCCATTCGGTGCCGTCGAGGCGACTTCCCGTCAAGTGAATTTGACTTTCCAGCCTCATCGGACCCGTTGTTGGCGGGTTCCGGCGATGGTGAGTGACGCTTATCTTCCGACATGAATGCTTCCTGCATCGACGCGAGTTCAAACGCAACGTGAGTGGCAACCCAACGCGTCGTACATCACTCGCTGGCTCTCTGGTGCTCGAGAGGTTAGCGATCACTCGACAACTTCGCCTTGATCTAGATCAAACGACCTTAAAAAATTTCGGAATTGTTCGATGACTCGGCTACTGGCTCAAACGATTTCAACCAGCCAACTGTTTCGTGGTCTTGATCCCGACCAGATCGATACGCTTGCCGCTGTTTCGGTTCGCAAAAGTTTCGCTACGGGCGAGATGATCTTCGTGCAAGGCAACCCTTGTCCGGGGTTGTTTGTCGTCGAAGTCGGACTTGTTCGCGTGTTTCGAAACGGCGCCGGCGGTCAACAGCACAATTTGCACTTGTGCGGTCCAGGCCAGTCGTTCGCCGAGGCTGCCGTGTTCGCCGATTTTAAGCTGCCCGCCAGCGCGATGGCGATGCAGACGACGCAGGCTGTGATGATCCCGACCGAAGCGATGCAGCATGCACTTGCCACCAATCACACGTTGTGTCGCCAGATGTTAACCGGCATGTCGATGTGGACACAGCACTTTGTTCAACTGCTCGACAACATCGTGCTTAGAGACGCTTCCGAACGCATCGCCCGGATCCTTTGCTCGGCTCCCACCGATTCATCGGGGGCATTGTTACTGCCGGGACCCAAAAAGGATCTTGCCAACCATCTGAATTTGACCGGCGAAACCTTTTCTCGGGTACTTCGACGGCTAAGCGATCAGGGCTTGATCGAGATTGATACCAACCATTCGATTCGAGTGGTCGACGCGGTCGAGCTATCGAAGCTCAGCGACCTCGATTCCTAGCCGATGGCCGGCTGACGGTTGGCGAGTGTCTCGGGCCGAGCTCCTTCACGAGCTTCTTCAAAGGGGGGGACCGTATCCCACAAAAAATTGAAATCCCAACGCTTCGATCGCATTGTTGACCTAGGGTTTGACAAGAGGCAGAGGCTTGACTGAGTAAATCCCTAGAAACACTCGGTCCTGAAAACTCGCCTCGGTGTGACTGCCCACCCCACCTAGCCGGCACAATTGTGATTTCCAGACCAAAACGAACGTTCCGAAGCAAATCTCGACGTGCAGTTGCTGCTGTCGAATTTGCCGTTTGTTTACCCATCCTGACTCTCGTCGTCTTTGGCACGATCGAAATGAGTCACGGGATCTTCGCCAAACAAGCGGGCACTGCGGCCGCCTACGAAGCCGCACGGCTGGCGACATCGTCCGGCGGTACCGAAGTCGCGGCACGACAGCGTGCGGATGAAGTCCTCAATGCGATGAACATCGATGGCGGAACCGTTCAGATCACTCCCGAAGTGAACGCAGCGATGAGCCGAGGCACCGTCGTTACGGTAACCGTCGAGATTCCGTCCGAGTTGAATTCAAGCGGATTGAATTTCATCATGCCGTCACGCCAGATCACAACCAGCATTGCGATGGTGAAGCTATGAGAAACGCGAACCAAAAAAGTACATTAGTGACCGTTAAAACAAACACACGTCGAACCGGATCGGCCGCAGTACTTGTGCTGGCGTCATTCACCGTTTTCTTGTTGATGGCGGCGTTGGCGATCGATGTTGGCTACATGCAATTATCGCGTCTCGAACTGCGCGCGGCTGCCGACTCGGCCGCAAAGGCAGGCGCGGAATCACTTGTCCGCGAAGACTCGACCACTGCCGCAAGAACGGCTGCGATCAATCTGGCCGCGGCGAACAAAGTCGGTGGAACAGGACTTGTTCTTACCAACGCCGATATTCAATTCGGGCGATCAGAAAGGCAAACCGACGGATCATGGTCGTTCGTCGCCGACGCAACCCCACTGAGCGCGGTTCGTGTCACCGCGGCTCAGCCAGTTTCGTTGTTCTTTGGTGGAATCACTGGCAAACACACTTTCAGCACCAACTTGCAATCGACGGCTAGCTTTGCCGACAACGAAATTTGCGTGGTCATCGACCGATCGCATTCCATGTGCTTTGATCTCACTGGCGATTCCTTCTCGTACCCGCCTGCGGTCGAAGCGATGCCAGACGACCCAATCATGTATCCGCCGGATCCAACGGACAGCCGTTGGTCATACCTACAACAAGCTGTCATCGAGTTCGTTGATGTAATCGAAGACCGCAACTCGAGTCAACGAATTGGCTTGGTCAGTTTCGGCTCCGACGTTTCTGAATCAGAGAGCGAAGTAGGTCAAGCGTATTCTGCGTCGACGACCAATGTTGATCTTGGAACCGAATTCGCCAGTATCCGGTCAGCCGTTGAAGGACTCGCCGGTAACCCAATGCTAGGCGGCACCAACTTGTCCGCGGGGTTACAGACTGGCATCGACATGCTTACCGGTCCCGGTGTAACGGCACACGCCCAGAAGACGTTGGTCGTGATGACGGACGGAAAATGGAACGCAGGACTTGATCCAGTGTCCGTAGCTGCATCTGCAAAAAGCCAAGGAATCACCGTTCATACTGTGACGTTCTTAGACACCGCTGACCAAACCGACATGACTTCCGCAGCGAACGCGGGTGGCGGTCGACATTATCACGCCAGCAACGGTGCGGCACTCGTTGAAGCGTTTCGCGAACTTGCGTTCAATCTTCCTGTCACGCTGGTCGATTGATCAACGCCAATAACAGTGATGACCTATCCGTGCGTAAACGAATACCTATGAATCAGCGACCTATGATCCAGCGAACCGTAAAACGAAAAGCGAACCGGCGCCGTGGAACAACGGCGATCGAAACAGCCTTGGTGATTCCCGTCCTGTTTGCACTGCTGTTTGCCGCGATCGACTTTGCTCGCGTCCAGAACATTCGTGACACCGCATCGCTTGCAGCCTACGAAGGCGCCCGACAAGGCATCTTGCCGGGCAAGTCGGCGGCAACCGTCCACGACGTCGTTCAGGATAACATCGACGCGCTCGGGATCATGGATGCCGTGATCACGGTGACACCATCGACCATTACGGATCAAACCCCACAGATCACGGTCAGCATTGATACACCGTTGTCTACAAATCTGTATGCCTTTTGTTCGTTCTTTGAGAACAAGACCGTTCACGCGACCTGCTCACTTAAACGCGAATCCGAGCTAACCGGCATGTCGGCAGCCACGCCGTAGAAACCACTGCCGAACCGTCGCCGAACATTTTCACGCCCGGTTCTACACACCCGGTTCTAAACTCCCGGTTCGATACGTTCAAGCAACTATCGGCTTCTCGTGGTAGAATGCGCTCATCCGCTAACCAGTCACTGGTTTTTTGCGATGATTGGAACCGCGTGAACACTATCACCTCGCCTCGCTTCTTTGTCGGCATCGCGATTGCGACGGGCTTCGCAGTCTTTGCGATGGATTGCTGGCTTCCCGTCGGTATTGCAGCGCCAGTCGCCTACATCGCGGGTATCTATTTTGCGTACCTGTCGCGAAGCATTAAGGCAGTTCTGCTGTCCGCTGCTTGGTTCACCGTTCTATCGCTAGTTGGATGGTATGTGTCGCTTGGTGACGACACCATCTGGAAAGCAATGGAAAACCGCTGCTTGTCGATCCTGGCGATCTGGATGACGAGTTTCTTTTGCATACGATTTTTGCATGAACTTCGGATCAGTCAAAACTTGGCAACCGAACTGTCGATTCAGCGCGAGCAACTGCAACGTAGCGAGGAGCAAGCGTTGTCGATGGTGGCAATTCAAACGGCGGACCTTGCCAGCGCGAACGAGCAACTGGAACTAACGCTCAGGGGCGCAAACGTCGGTTTATGGAATTGGAACGCAACGAACGACGAAGTCGACTACTCGCTGACGTTCATGAAACAACTTGGCTTCGCCGACGAGACGAAGTGGACATGCTTTGAAGATTGGCGATCCAGCTTGCACCCCGACGATCACGACAATGCGATGAAACGAGTCGAAGACTACTTCGACCGAAAAACCGATGAATACAAATCGTCGTTCCGGATGCGTTGCAGCGACGGTTCTTACCGTTGGATGCTAGCGCAAGGACGCGCCGTTTTCGATGACGACGGAGCTCCCGTTCGGATGATGGGCGTCCATGTCGACATCACCGAACAAGTTTACGCCGAAAACGAATTGAAGCGACTCAACCTAGCTCTCGAAAGTGCGAACACCGCGTTAAAGGAAAGCAACGTCGATCTGCAACACTTCGCGTACGTAGCATCCCACGACCTACAGACTCCCTTGCGCGCAATCGCTGGTTTCTCGCAATTACTACAAGCTGATTACGCCGGCAAGCTTGACGCACACGCCGACGGTTACATCACCCGAATCGTTGTTGGGGTCAAGCGGATGCAGATGATGATCAACGACTTGTTGGCATATTCGCGTGTCCAGTCGCAAGCGTCGGCGTTTGAAAAGGTTTCGTTGGACGCTGTCTTTGCCGACGCATTGTCACTGCTTGAAACTCCGATTGATGAATTGCAGGCCAGCGTGACCTCGTCGCCCCTGCCGATCGTCAACGGCGACTCTGCCCAACTGTCCCAATTGCTCACCAACCTGATCGGAAACGCACTTAAATACCACCGCGGGAAACCGGTAATACGTGTCTGGGCAGTCCGCAATTCCGTGGGGTGGTCCATTGCTGTTAACGACAATGGAATTGGAATCGCGCCAAAACATCACGAACGCATTTTTGAAGTGTTTCGACGGCTGCACGATCAACAGCAGTATCCCGGGACTGGGATTGGACTTGCCGTGTGTCGCAGAATCGCAAAACGACATGGTGGAAAAATTCGGATCGAGTCTGCTGAAGATCGAGGCAGCACGTTCTGGATCGACCTTCCCGATGTGGTCGAGTCACGCGATTCTGGTATTCAGGAGGGCAAATCGGCGAGTAAATTTAGCTAGAGCTTGCAAAAATCTGGAAATCGTCGCCCCCCTCCTTCGGTGCGGTACGTAGAATGACGTTGGGTCTCCCCCCACCAGTTCGTCAGCACGCAAATGAACAAGCCGCAACCCTCATCGATTTTCCACTCATCCCTTGCGCCTTCTTACGAAAGCCAAGTGACGAGCTTGGTGTCGGATTCTGTCGTTCAGCGGTTGCGTAACAGCGGACAATTTACCGCGTCGCAGCTTGCATTGGTTCAAGCAGAACTGGATCGCTATTTTGCATCTTCCCCAGAAGACGAATGGTCGTTCGTCGAATTGCCGGTCGGAACGCAGATCGGCGAGTACGAAATCGTTTCATTGATTGGCGAGGGCGGTGCAGGTCAAGTTTACCATGCAAAACATCGGTCACTGGCGAACCATACCGTCGCGTTAAAACTGATCAAAAAAGTTCAATCAACGAATCGGTTTCGCCGCGAGATGGAACTGGTCCAGCGACTCGCCCATCCCAACGTCGTCGTGTCTTACGAGGTCGGGGACCACCGCGGAGTGTTGTTCATCGCGATGGAAGAACTGTCGGGGCCTGACCTGCACAAACGCGTCAACATTTCCGGTCCGATCAACTGGCAGTCGACCATCCAAATGATGATCGATGCGGCCCATGGACTCGAACACGCACACCAACGGGGCCTGATCCACCGAGACGTCAAGCCGGGCAATCTGATCATGGATGGTCGTCGTACCAAAGTGACAGATTTAGGATTGGCGGTTCTAACGGAGGACGCAGACAAGAAGTCGACTTCGGCCTTTCAAACTCGTTGCGAAATGGCAGCGGGAACCCCAGAGTTTATGGCGCCCGAACAAGCTCTGTCACTGGCTTCTGCTACCCCGCTTTCCGACATCTACGCGTTGGGCGCGACTTGGTTCTTTCTGCTAACGGGGTTTTCGCGAATTGCCGGTGCGACGCTTGGCGAGAAAATCTCGAACCTAATCAAGAACGAACACGTCAATCAACTGCCTGAATTGATTGCGCCGGAAAGCGTCAGAAACGTGCTGAACCGAATGGTGGCTCACCACCCGGAAGACCGTTTCGCGTCGATGGCCGACGTGGCGGCCGCACTCGCAGCGATTCGAACGAGCAAATCGACTGACTTGCCGAAACATAGCATCGAAATACTTGTTGTCGAAGATGATCAAGACGACATGTTCTTGACGCTCGAGATGTTAAAGCGAGGCAATAGTTCTGTTTCGGTTCACGAAGCTAGAACGCTTGCCGAAGCCGTCGAGGTCAAACGCCGGCATCCTGGAATTGATTTGGTGCTGTTGGACTTGCAGTTGCCCGATAGTTCAGGGATCGAGACTGTTCAACATGCAAGAGACGCAATGTCGAACGTTCCGCTTGTCGTTCTGACGGGGCAAGACGACATTGTCGTGGGGAAGGCTTGCATTGAAGCCGGTGCGGATGAGTTCGCTTGCAAGAACGACCTGAACTCGCATCTACTTGAACGGATCATCTTCATCACACTGAGCCGTTGCTCGCACCAAGTCAATGCGATTGCCGATGATTCGAGTGTTGCCAAATGATCAGCGCGGCGGCGAATGTACTGCTTGTCGAAGACAACGATGATGACTTTGCTTTAGCGCGCGAAGGATTTAGTCGTACACGGATCGACGTGTGTTTGCACCATGTGATCAATGGCGTCGAATGCATGCGTTACCTGAGGAAGGTCGAAAAGTATGCTGGCGTGCCCACACCCGATCTCGTTCTGCTGGATCTGAACATGCCAGTGATGGACGGTCGAGAAGTGCTTGCCGAGATTGCTAAAGACGACAACCTCAAACCATTGCCTGTCGTTGTCTTGACGACGTCAAGCTCGCTGGTCGACACCATGATTTCGTACCAATTGGGTTGCAACGCGTACGTGGTCAAACCGGTCGACATTCACGACTTTCAAAAAACGGTCGATCGCCTTTGCGAGTTCTGGCTCGAAACGGTCACTCGGCCTTTCCAAGGCGATTGATTTAGCGAACGTGAATTCACAGCTCTATTTCAAGTTTGGCAGGATTATTCGTTTGCCAGAGTTTTCGATCACAAACTGGGTGATCGCTTCTTGCTGCTGAGCCAACGTTTCCGCAGCCGCTTGGGTAACTTCATGGTCGGCTTGGCCATGGAATATCTTGGGAACCGAGACTTCGATCTCCATCCGAAGATCAAGGTGAATATCGGTATTGTCACCGCTAGCCGTCGCGACCAAGGACGTTACGTACGCTTTGATGCTGCCCTGCTCGCCAATGGCCTCGGTCGTAACGTCAATTCTGTTTTCTGAAACGTTGGCCTGTTGCCGAAGCGTCAGCTCGGTACTTTCGATGTGCGGGTTGTTGATGCGAACCTTGATCGTCTTGACCGCGTCAAGCTCCGATTTCGAGGTTCCGCGAATCGCATTGAGCAGCGGTCGGTCATCTTTGGACATGTCAAGATTCAGTCGATCGACGCTCTCACTGATCAACTCCATTCCGCCGTGATTTACGATCGCCTCGGTCGCGTTCAAACGCACCATCATTTGCCGAAACCTATCGAAGTCGCATTCGATCACGAAATCGCGGTCACCGGATCCGGTCGCACGGTGGGGCACGGGGCGAAATTGCCAAGCGACGATTCCGCCAGCGAACGCAAGAAGCCCGGCGCCGATAAGTAGTTTCTTTTGCATTCCAGCGATTGTAATTGGCAAACACGAATAGCAACATCGGCGAAATCGTTTCCCGGCCATCACCCGCTCCCAAATCGCCCGGTTTATGCTTTGAAAAACTCCGCGACTCGCCCAGCAAGATTGGCTTTTGAATGGTTGTTTGAGGGTGCCGCGAAAGATACACTTTCCGCATGAGTCTCCGCACTTTCGTTATGTCCGTCGTCATCGTTTTTACGTTGTCCAGCGCAAAGGCACAGACGATTCAGCCGCTCACCAATCTTGTCGAGATTCGCAGCACGCTCAGGACCGGTGACACAAACGACTACACAGTCGATTTGACGGCCAGCGTGAACTATTGGGATCGCAACTGGAACAGTCTGTTTGTTCAAGATGGCAGCGACGCCGTTTTTGTAGAGCTACCGCTTCCTTATTTTTCCGGCATGGAAGAATTGGAACTCGGCGATCGAATTCGCATCAGGGGAAGTTTCAATCCGACTCGATATGTGATTTTGGCGGACTCAGTCGAAAAGATCTCGAGCGGTGAACCAGCGTCCGAGATCGACTTTCCAATCAAGGAAGTGCCTTTGGGGACGTCTTGGTCCAAACGGGCACGAATTAACGGCACCGTCGAATCCGTGTTGATCGGATTCGGGCGACTGCAAATGATCATGAGGGCGGGAAATCGACGGTTCTTTGTCCGTGGACAGGTCGTAGAGCCTGCCATCGGAGCCGAGATTTCCCTGACAGGGACAATCTCGTGTGTGACTGGCGACGACGACGAAATTCATTCATTCTTGATTCACCAGATGCCGGCGGATCAGATTGAAATCCTGTCAGAACCGCCGACCACCCAACCGGTGAAATACCTGGACGATTTTTCGAAACTGCCAAGGGGCTCTGAACCATCCGGTTCGAAAACTCAGCTCTACGAGGTGCACGGTCAGATCACTCATATCAACGACTATGAGTTCATGATCATCGAAAACAAGCAAGGCCAGAGTCTGTTGGTCTATGCGCCATTCGAGGACGACGTTCACACCGGTGACGTCGAGCGGGTCACTGGAACAGTGTCGCCGTCAAAGGCACCTAGCATACTCGAACGTCTACCGCTTCGCGAAGGCCACGACTCACTAGGTGTGGGAACGCAATTGGTTTCACAGCGAATTGTGGTTGCCACCACAGCCATGATACCTCCGCCAGCGGCCTATACCTTAGGACAAATCAGTGAGGGGCGGTTTGATCGGGTCCGCGTTGAAACTTCGGGCCGATTCTTATCGGCACGCAAATTCGAAGAATCGAATGAATGGGAAGTGTTTCTTACATCGGATGGGCAACGGCTCAGGTGCACCGTCCCAGGTGAAATCTTCGGACCCGATAAGCTAAACCTGGACCGTGCCGCGGAAATTACTGTGACCGGTATTGTCTATCCTCCAGATGCGGATGGCGGTGCCTATTCGCTTCGCGTGGAACAAATGAGTGACATCCGTGTTGCCAAGGAGTTGGAGTTTACGGGCGTTGACTATCGAACGGCGGTGTTTGTCCTGGCTGGGTTGGCGGTTGTGATTGGCGCCGGCGTAACCATCCTAAGAATCCAGCTCAACCGCAGAGAGCGAGCGCTTTCGCGACTGGCGTCGCGAATGAAGTCGTCGTACCAAGCGATCAGCGAGGGGCTGCTGATCGTTGACAGCAAAGGTGCTGTTGTTTTGGCGACTCCGCGTTTAGTCGAAATGCTAGAGTTAGATCCGGCGATTTTGGACCAGCAAGGCGGTTCGGTCGAAAGCATCGGGGAAGCACTGGCAGCCAAGTTTCAAGGTACTCAATTCAAAGAGTTTTGGAAGCGCACAAACGACCTTCCAATGATCATTGAACGGCGAGAATTCAAGACGAACGACGCGGTGCCTCGAACATTGGTGGCCAACACGACCCCCATCCAGGATACGTACGGCGCTGTCGATGCGAGAATCTGGACATTTGAAGACGTCACCAGTCAAAAGCGGCTCGAAGCAAACTTAGGACAAGCTCAGAAGATGGAGGCGGTGGGCCGACTAGTCGGTGGCGTCGCGCACGACTTCAATAACTTGTTGTGTGTCGTTGTCGCGAATCTTGAACTGCTGCGGTTACGGCCAGAAGCTCGTATTTCTGATTCGCTTGAGTTCATCGATGCGACGGACAATGCGGTCAACATGGC
>JBAUHR010001035.1:0-3019 GCA_049680385.1 Rubripirellula sp.
GAAGAGTCTGTTTTCATTTGCCTTCGGACTCGGCTACTTGGCTTTCGATGTTGCCAAGCCGATCAAGACACCAGCGTTCCGAGACGAGTTGGCGGACCGAATCTTGGCGGAAACGGATGTGCTTCGCATCATTAGCTTGGAACCGCAACCACGCAATCGAGCAATGTTGTTGACGCTATACGCTGGCGGATTTCGAGTGTCGGAAATTTGCACACTCAAGTGGCGTCATTTACAGGATCGCAATTCGGCAGGTCAAATCACGGTGTTCGGCAAACGGGGAAAGACTCGGACCGTATTGATGCCCCAGAACGTTTGGGAGTCATTGGCAAAGTTACGTGACAGCGACTCCGATGAAGCTCCTGTTTTCCGCAGTCGAAAGAAGGGTCACTTGAACGAGTCAGCCGTTTGGCGGATCATCAACAAGGCGTCGATCCGAGCAGACATCGACGAGAGTGTTTCAGCACACTGGTTTCGCCACGCCCACGCCAGCCATGCGTTGGACCGTGGCTGTCCGATACACTTAGTACAAGCAACGTTGGGACATTCATCGATTTCCACGACGGGACGTTACTTGCACGCTCGTCCAAGTGAATCAAGTGGAAGCTACCTTTTTCACTAATCTGCTTTGCCTATCTTTCGCCAACGCCATTTAAGTCCATATGCATGAAACGGCCTAATTTGTTCAGAAGGAATTTCCCAAGTAATCACCTTTCCATCCAATGAGACGGTTGCATTTGGGCCTTTATAGTCACGGTATTCCTGCTTTGGTTCGCCCTCCTGGGCTTCTCGAACAAACATTTCCTTAACTGGTTCACCATCTGGTGCCCAAACTTCAAGGTCGTCTGGCAATAAAACCGTCATTCGCTTTTGCTCGGTGTCGCCCTGGGAGGATCTCGACGAAGCAAAGTCGCCTTCCACCCCAGAATATCCTCCGACATTCACGCCAGATACGACAACATTGAAAATGTCTCCGACTTTTTGATCGCTGACATCTACAACTATATCCAACTTTTGTTTGAATGTGTTCTCTCCAGAAGCGGGCGGCTCAGAAATGTCAACAACAGTATGCCTATGCGTGATACAGCGAGCAGAAATCGAAACGCTTGAAGCCATCCTTACCCTTACGATTTTGAGACCGTCTCTTCTTTTATGAATTGTTAACGTGTTTGTCTGGACGGCAAGTCCAAGTTTTCCGCCTTCATCAGTTTCGGGACCCGGCGAGAGTGGACGGAGATCGAATACAGAATCGTCTCGCAAGACTGTACCCATCGAGGAGTCGTCGTCGTAAAAGCGAAGGCAATACAGAGCAGCAGAATCATAGATACACCACGTTAAGAACCCAGCGACGAGGGTGGCTATTAGCAAAGCTGCAAGGTTGACTACCGTAGCTATATCGAACGAGAGCCATTTGAATCTCACCTCTCTTGAAGCCGATAGTCGCTCAGGGACTGACGAGACAAGTCGGTTTCGAAATGGCTGAAACTTCTCATCGTTGCTTGGCCTAGTGCCTATACTCTGGACTCGATTTTCTGCATTAATATATCCGAGACTGTATAGGGATGAGATTTCTGCATTTGTGAAATTATCGAGATCGGTACGGATTGATGCAATCTCATGAGCAAGCTCAGGTGAGCACAATGCAGCATCCGGTTTATCAGTAATTCGTACCCATATCTCCTTGCAGCTTTCAGTGGCAAAAGCTGACGACGAATGTTCAGAGACTTCGTCTGCAATACGTGTTTGCAAAATATCTAGCACACGAAGCAATGTGCGAACTCTTTTTTTTGAATAGTCAATCTTTCTGTTTTTATCGAGAAAACGTGAAGCGTCACTTACTAGCAAAGTCGAAATGTCTCTCCGTTCTGCTGCAAGCTTTCTTAATACGACTGCACCGGAGTTGTCCGAGACACCACCATCTGTAAGACAGAGTTCATCGGGGAGCGAGTTTTCGGCTGTCCCGGTAAATGCACTGTCAATCTTCAGTGGTACGAACATTGGCGGAAAGGCAGCCGAGGCCGCTACGACTGTGGCTAAGCGTGGATGAGTTGTTTCGATAAAACTTTGTGGTTCACGGCCTTTCCCATGAATTCTCATTCCATCATTTGAAAAACTAACGGCACATTCTGGATTGTTAAGGTCTGTGGTCAGAATGAAAAGCTTGGGTGCCCCCTTGTCGGCATGATTCGCAAGCTCAGGGAGGTTAGCATTGTCAAACAGGTATCTGTCGTAAGCTGCTTCGGCCCCATTACTAGCAGTCCCAAGCCAGCTTGGAAACAAGAATCGCCAGACGAATCGACGAGTCTCAGTATTACGAAAATCTGACTCTGTCAGCATCAATAACTTTTTGGCAGCATCGTCGAATTGACTGGGGCCAGAATTGAATCGGACCCACTCACGGACAAGGTGTGCAGCAATGATTGATCCTCCAGAGACACTGGTGATCATTGCAACGTGCTCCAGCAAACCGTAATCCCGTAAGCATCGAATAACTCCAAGGTGAAAAAACGTTGCTCTAAATCCGCCACCCGAAAGTGCGAGTCCGATTTTCCCGTCCGGCATGGTCATGTCTCTTTTAACTCTTGGATGAGCGAGGTGCTTTGGTTGGACCGATTGTAGCGAGCGGAAGGGGGCGTATGTTTTCGAGCCGTTGCTAGTTTGGACTGGCGGGATGCGGACCGTCCCGCCGTGGTGTTGGCAAGTCAACCTCACCACGACAGGAAACTGCAATGACCACTACACGCTGCGAACGACAGGGACAAATCGAAATCGGGATCATCGAGCACCAAGGGAAAGAGTTTGTCGCCCTTGGTGCATCGGTGGTCGGACGAAGCCTGACTGGCTACACCAAATCGGACCGATACGGAATCACGCTTGGAACTTGGTGCGGAAAGACCATGCTCGAATGCCGATGCGAGGTCGTCGAGCGGTATTGGTCGGGATCGCTTTCCCTGATGTTCCGATTGACCAAGGGTCGTTTCATTGTCGGGTACGCACTGGACGAAGACGGACTGCTTTTTCG
>JBAUHR010001036.1:0-2786 GCA_049680385.1 Rubripirellula sp.
CTCCGAGTTAGCGACGATCTCTATGAGTAAGCAATTCGACATTATCGGTGATGTTCACGGACACGCCAATGAACTTGTCTCATTGCTGGAAACTCTGGGGTATCGACGGCATGGCCAAGGCTACCGCCATTCGGATCGGAAAGTCATTTTCGTTGGCGACTTCGTAGATCGCGGTCCGGCGATCTACGAAGTCATCAAGATTGCTCGGGCAATGGTTGACGCGGGGGACGCGCTGGCGGTGATGGGAAACCACGAGTACAACGCGATTGCGTTTCATACTCCTCGTCCGAGAAGGGAGGACGAGTGGTTTCGGCCTCATTTGGAAAAGAATTTGAAGCAGCATCAGGCGACGCTGGATCAGCTATCGCCGAGTGAATTGGCGGATGCGATTGCTTGGTTTAGAACGCTGCCGGTTGCGATTGAGATCGGTGGGATTCGTGTGGCTCACGCTTCGTGGCAGACGCGGGACATCGACTGTATCAACGAAGTGCTGGCCGACGCGGGCAGATTCTCGCCCGACTTTCTAGCCATGTCCGAAGATGCCGAGAGCGATTTGAACAACGCGATCGAGAATGTACTGAAAGGTCCAGAGTTGCAGATGCCAGATGGACACTCGATTGTCGACAAGGCTGGATACCGGCGAGACTCAGTACGGATCAAATGGTACGAGGACGGTACTGGTCGAACCTATCGTCAGCATCACCTTGGCAGCGATGAAGTGCCTGAAGTTGAGATTGTAACTGATGATCTGGCGGACGTTGACATCTACCCGCGTGACGCGGTGCCGGTGTTTGTAGGCCACTATTGGCTAACTGGTACGCCGACGCCACTGGCGGCCAACGTCGCTTGCACAGACTACAGCGTGGCGAAGGGCGGCAAGTTAGTTGCCTATCGCTGGGATGGCGAGTCCGAACTGAGTGCCGACAAGTTTCATTGGGTCGAAACACAATGAAAGTATATCTCGACGATGAACGAACGACGCCCGAGGGGATGGCACCGCATCTATTGGCCCGATGAAGCCATCGAGTTATTGAAAACCGGAAAGGTAACCGACATCAGCCTGGATCACGATCTCGGCGATGATGATCGCGGGACCGGATACGAAGTCGTCCTCTGGATCGAAGAACAGGTGGCGTTGCACGGCTTTGTGCCGCCGGCGATGAAGGTTCACTCGGCGAATGTGTCGGCACGGACAAAGATGGAAAACGGCATTCGTGCGATCGAAGCGATGGTGAGTCGGCGTAGCGACTAATGTTAATCAGGGCCTCGGTCATTGTGATTCCACGTGCATGTCGCAACGGTAATACCAATCGACACGATCAAGTCATGCTTCAGGGTCCGATAATCCCGGCTATGTAGCGAAAGCGTCGTGGTCGTATCGATCATGCCGCCCAGGTATCCGCTGACCGATTGGCGAGTTATGAGTGGTTAGCTGATTAAGCTCCAGACTTCGTCCGGTTGTCGCCGTTCCGGAGAGAACGATCGCGGGAACTTTGAGGTCGTCGCAATCCGTTTCATGTCGGCTGAGATACCTGGTATGCGAACACTTAAAACCTTGCTTTTTGCCTTGTCTGATGCACGGCTGAGTTTTTTGACCCCACGGGCTGCTCGAGCGGCACGATCAGTTCGTTGTTTAACTGCCAAGAATGATCAGCATCAACTGCCACGGTTGCAGAATGAATTTCATCGGCGTCTCGGGTCGGGCAAAACCGCGCAGCAGTTGTCGAACCGATTGGTCCAAGTCGGAGTGTGTGACGTGAATGAAGTGTGCTTGAGTCAATCCACTTGTCCAGACGTTATTGCTTGGCTGACTATTTTGGCACACACGATTTGAGGCCAGCATGAAGTTCTCTCGAGCTTTCTAATCACAAAGGGCATGTGTTTGAAAGGTGATCAGTCGTGCGACCATTCGTTCACAATCGCGACGTACGCGGGTTTGGGATTGTTGTTGGCGTCGAAAATCAGGGGGTGCTGTCCGAAACGCCACGTGCGGCGGTCGTTGAGGCCCCAGAAGGTGACTCGCTCGATCACGTCTTTGTGTTTGCTGAAGATCGCGAAGAGCTTTGCATACGCCTCAGCTTGAGCGTTGAGATTTTCTACCGAGGGTGGTTCACTGTTGCCAAAACGTCTTCGCCCGACGCCGCGACCGAACTGACCTCCGGACGCTCCGCGAATCGTGACGTCAAGCTCGGTGATGCTGACCTTCAGTCCCAACGAGGCGTAATCCGAAATCGCCTTGTCAATGTCGTCATAGGGAACGCTTCCAGTCCGCCAGTGACCCTGTACTCCGACCGCGTGAATCGGCGCGCCGTCTTTGAGTAGTCGTTTCAGCAGGACCATTGAACTGTCATGCTTCGGCCCGGATTCGATGTTGTAGTCGTTGTAATACAGAATTGCGTCGGGGTCGGCGTCGTGTGCAAACTTGAACGCCAGCGTCAGGAACTCTGGCCCGATCGTCTGCATCCATTTGGAGTTGCGGAGATTCTCGGTTTGCCCCGTTTCTTGATTGCCGCCATCGTTGATCGCTTCGTTGACGACATCCCAACTGCGGATATTGCCTTTGTAACGACCGACCAGCGTGTTGATGTGATCCTTCATTCGCTGAGTCACGACTTCCCGATCGCCATCGCCAAAGAACCAGTCGCGAGTCTGTGCGTGCCAAACGAGCGTATGTCCGTGGACACTCATTTTGTTGTCCGTCGCCCACTGGACAAGAGCGTCGGGCTGCTCGAATCGCCATGTTTTCTCTTCCGGGTGAACTCGCTCTGGCTTCATGCAGTTTTCAG
>JBAUHR010001037.1:0-5963 GCA_049680385.1 Rubripirellula sp.
CGATTGTCGATCCACTTCACGACTTCTCCGGTGCATCGTTTCGGTTTCAACGCAACGCCGGCGATCACGACGGCAGCGACACTCTACGTTCTGCGCTGCGTGTCGCAGTCGAATCTGCCACTGTGCGAAGGCGTGCTGCGCGACGTGGATTTGCGGATCGATCCTGGATTACTGGATCCACCGGTTAATCCAGATCCGAAAAAGTGCGCCGCCGTGGTGGCGGGAAACGTCGAAACTAGCCAACGAATCGTTGACGTTCTGTTAGGTGCGATCGGCACCGTAGCAGCTTCGCAAGGCACCATGAACAACGTGATCTTCGGTGACGAAACGTTCGGTTATTACGAAACGATCGGTGGCGGCAGCGGCGCAACCGCCGATGCCGATGGCGCCGATGCCGTCCACACTCACATGACCAACACACGGATCACCGATCCGGAAGTGGCCGAGTCTCGTTTGCCAGTCCGCATTCACCGATTCGCAATCCGGCGAGACAGTGGAGGGACCGGACGGCGTCGTGGAGGCGACGGGATCTTGCGCGAATTCGAGTTTCTAAAACCGCTAACGCTCAGCCTACTTACCAGTCGCCGAACAACACGCCCCTACGCAGTCGCCGGCGGCGGCGCAGGCATGGCAGGTCGCAACACTTTGATATCAGACGGCGAAACCACCGAACTACCCGCCACCACAACCACCCCAGTCAAAGCCGGCGACCGCTTAATCATCGAAACACCCGGCGGGGGCGGTTACGGCTAACCCGCGTTCCAACAACCGGGCAACCCAACGTGCCCCCGCGACTCCGCTCGCGGCGATCGAACTGCAAAGCAGTTCGAAAAGTTATCAGAACACGCCACAACAACATTGGCGTCAAAATCGGGCGATCAATTGTCACCCCGGCACCCGCGATGTCGGTCACTCATCTTCTGCCTCGAAGAAAAACGATGCTGACTTCAATCGCGTTTAAGTGTGAGTCAAAAAACGGGACGAAATTTTCTTGACAACCAAAATTCAGCCCCATAACTTCACACTTCGACCGACAAAGTTGATCACCACGCACACGAGACAGTGGCATGAATTTTCCCAAGCTCCAAGCAGCTTGTCTCGTAATCTTTGCATGCTGCCAATCCGCTACAGCCAACGAGATTCGACACTCTGAAAATGAGTTCGAAAGTCGCGTCGAACTGTTCTTGTAGGTTGTCCCGTGCTGGCACCGGCGTTCGTTGGCTTTGTATTTAAAATAAGGCCGCCGCGTCGGCGGCCTGATGGCGTCGCCCTATGAAGTAATGCCGAAAAGCAGAAGGGCGTCATCGTGGATCAAGCAGTTCAATCGCATCGAAGGATTTGATCCGTTTGATGACTCCATGGCCGGTGCCAACGGAATGGAGTTTCGCAACAATCCTGGAACGATCGAAGGTTTGTACTTGAAGCGAGGAAAGCTGATTGCTGTCAACTCTTCCATCGGCGACCATCTGATCGCTGAATGGGAGTATGACTATTTTGACAACTACAAGCTCGTTAAATCGACCGAGTTCGACCCGGCTTACGAGATGATGCCGATTCGTGTCAGTGACCGGGTGCCAGGTCGACCGGTTGATTTTTGGGAGATGCGAACGCGATGGAAAAAGTTCGGCAAACATTTGTTACCATCGAAGATTGAAACGGCTTGCGGCGATATCGATAACGGAAGCAGTCGAAAGAGAATGTTGGCAACGCAGCAACTTCGCTACCTGGATGGCGAATATCGCTTCGCGTGGCGACAGGGTGAGTCAATTGAGTTGGGAAGTCACTTACTGCTTTGCAGTTCGATCCCCACCAGCAGAGAGGTCGTGCGGTTTTTAAGTCATTGTTTCCTAAGCGTTCACTACTCTCCCTCAGGGGAGAGCCTGAGCGTCAGCGAGGAGAGGGCTGAGTGCTGGCCCCCCCTCGCTGACGCTCGACCCTCGTTGAAAAGGAGGGTGAAGTAAAACCGCACGACCTCCAGAGTCGCAGGGCCACTTAGGTTTGTCCGAGGGGAAGCACGAAAGTGGTGCCGGAAATCGACTTTGGAGTGAGCCATCGTCAGGGAAGATCTTTTTTCCAATCAGGTGACAGTTCAGGAAGGTTCTTGAGTTCGGCGATCGAATTCATATCCGGTGTTTTTGCGAGCGTGATTTCGTAGACGCGTGCGACTGTCCAGTTTGGGTTTGGCTGGGCGATTAGGGCGACCTCGTCGCCGGCGACGATCGTGCCGCCTTGGATGACTCGTATGTACCATCCGGTTCGGCCGGTTTGTGCGACTTGCTTCAGAAGGGTGTTATTGCCCCAGCGGCGGTTGATCTTCCAGCATGGTTGCCGCGGTTGGCTGACTTCGATTTCACATTTGCCGATCTTGTAACGATCTCCGATGCAAACGGTTGTTTCGTCGACTGTTTCGTCGACGCCGGCGATTGTCAAATTCTCGGCCATGCCGCCGGCTGACATCTTCAACTCGGGGAACTCTGCGGCCCATTTTTCATAGTGACTGGCCGCATAACAAAGCGCTGCCTTGTCGCGCCCGCCATGGTTCTTGGTATTGGCGACCGCGTCACCGACCAATCCCATCGGGGTCATTTCGACGGGACCGTTGATCGGATGCTTGCAAAACGCGGTCGTCCATTCTCGGCGTAACGGATCTTGGGTCTGCGGGTCGCCTTCGGTGACGACTCGGCCGCACTGGATACTTTCGATCACGATCATAGATGGGCTCCGGGTAGGGGTGCGTAAGTATCGGCCAGGAAACGAGTTGCGACAAGTGTCGGCAGCGGCGTCTGACGCTTCGGGTCGTTGTGAAGGTAGGGTAAATCGGGTAGAATTTCGCGATTGATCGGCGGTCGGGCTCCTCGACCTTTTTGCGTACCTCATCTCTGGATTTCTCCCTTGGCAGACGAAGACGGCAACGACGAAAACGAGATGGACGAAACCGGCGAACCGGATCAAAACGGTGACCCCAGCCAGAACGGCGAGAACGGCAAAGGCGACACGAGTGACGCCGGTGACTTTACACCGCCGGTTCAAGCCGGCGGCGGAGACATGGTGTACACGGGCACCGGTGCTGGCGCGTTCCGGATGATCGACCAGCCGATCGAAGACGAGCTTCGCGACAGCTACTTGGTGTACGCGATGAGCGTCATCGTCAGCCGAGCGTTGCCGGACGTCCGCGACGGACTGAAACCGTCCCAGCGACGGATTTTGGTGGCAATGAACGACTTGAACCTGACGCCGGGTGCCAAGCGAGTCAAATGCGCCAAGATTTCCGGTGACACGTCGGGGAACTATCACCCGCACGGTGAATCGGTCATCTATCCGACATTGGTTCGGATGGCCCAAGAATGGAACATGCGGCGACTGCTGATCGACAAGCAGGGTAACTTCGGCTCGATCGCCGGTTTGCCGCCCGCTGCGATGCGGTATACGGAAGCCCGTTTGTCGCCCGTCGCTGCGGCGATGTTGGAAGACATCAAGCTGGACACGGTCGACTACACCCCGACCTATGACGAAGTCCGCACCGAACCGACGGTCCTGCCCAGCAAATTCCCGAACCTGCTGATCAACGGATCCGGTGGTATCGCGGTCGGCATGGCGACCAGCATCCCGCCGCACAACCCGACCGAAGTTTGCGATGCGGTGATCGCGTTGGTCGAAAACCCCGAACTAACGGTCGAAGATCTTTTCGAGATCATCCCTGGTCCGGACTTTCCGACAGGCGGCGTGATCTGTGGCCGCGCGGGAATCCGCCGCGGTTACAAGACCGGTCGCAGCACGATCCTGGTCCGCGGCAAGTGCGAAATCGAAGAGAAAAAGGGCTCGCGTTCGCGCATCTTGGTCCGTGAAATTCCGTACCAGCAATCGCGTGACGGAGTCGTCAAGAAGATCGCCGAGCTGGTCAACGGCGACCGGATCAAGGGCATCTCGGGCATCCGCGACGAGAGCGACTTGAAGGAACCGGTTCGGATCGTCATCGAGCTGAAACGGGACGCAGATCCCGATGTGGTGCTGAACCAGCTCTATCAGTTCTCGCCGCTGCAGTCGACGATCTCGATGATCTTTTTGGCGCTCGTCGACGGCAAGCCGCGCGAGTTGACGCTGAAAGAAATGTTGATGGAGTTCATCCGTCACCGCGTCACGGTCATCCGCCGCCGGACTCAGTTCTTGCTGGCCCGCGCTCGCCGCCGCAAACACACCGTCGAAGGTTTGTTGCTAGCGCTGGCGAACATCGACGAAATCATCAAAGCCATCCGCGAAAGCCGAACTCAACCCGAAGCCAAGCAGCGATTGATGGGCATCCAGTGTCCTGCATCGATGATGGAGCGGGCACTCGGTGACGTCGGTTTCAAGCAATTCCAAGCCGAACGTGGCGTGGCCGATTCGTACCCGCTGACAAGTGTCCAGACGGACGAGATCTTGCGGATGCGACTGAGTCAGTTGGTCGGGCTGGAGCAAGAAAAACTGACCGGCGAGCACGCTGCGCTACTGGCCGAGATCATCGATTACTTGGACATCCTGGCCAATCAATCGCGAATCTACGGCATCATCAAGGAAGACCTTGAAGACATGAAGCGTCGCTTCGGTGACGCTCGCCGTACGCGGATCTCGATGGAAGAGCTGGGTAATATCGACCTGGAAGACTTGATCACCGAAGAGACCATGGTCGTTTCGATCAGTCACCAAGGTTACATCAAGCGAACACCGTCAAGCGTCTACAACACCCAGCGTCGCGGCGGCAAGGGCCTGAAGGGTGCCAAGAGTGACGATGAGGATCCGATCGAACACTTGTTCGTCGCCAGCACGCACGCGTACCTGTTGTTCCTGACGACAGCGGGCAAGGTGCGTTGGCAGAAGGTGTACGACCTGCCGCAACTGGCGCGCGATGCCAAGGGCCGCGCGATCGTGAACTTGTTGAACCTGGAAAAGGACGAAAAGATCGCCGAGTGTTTGGCGGTTCGCGACTTTGACCAAGAGGGCTACTACGTCGCAATGGCGACTCGCAAGGGATTGGTCAAGAAAACACCGCTGGAACAATACAGCCGACCGAAAAAGGGCGGCATCATCGCATTGAAACTGCGCGAAGATGACGAGCTAGTCGACGCCGCCGTGGTTGGGCCTGGGGACGAAGTCATCCTGGTCACCGCTGGTGGCATGGCGATCCGGTTCCGCGAATCCGATTCACGGCCGATGGGTCGCAACACATCCGGCGTCAAAGGCATCGGTTTGGTTGGCGATGACGAAGTGGTCGGCATGGTGGTCGCGGACCCCGAGGCTACGCTGCTGACCGTTTGCGAAAACGGTTACGGCAAACGGACGCCGTTTGGTCCCAACGCGCTTGGCGAAGACGAAGAGGCCAGCGAAGAGGAAACCAGTTCGAGCGCTCGTTACCGAACCCAAAAACGCGGCGGCAAGGGCCTTCGCGATATCCGCACCAGCGAGCGGAACGGCAAGGTGATCGGCATCGCGCGAGTCAACAATGACGACGAGATTTTCATGATGACGTCGAAGGGCAAGATCCAGCGGATCGAGGCTTCGGACATCAGCGTCATTGGCCGTAACACGCAAGGCGTTCGCATCATGAACGTTGACGATGGTGACAGTGTGATCGCAGTCGTTCGCGTTCCCGCCGAAGAAGAATCAGAAGAAACCGAACAGATCGTCACCGCAGCATCAACGCCCACCGCACAGTCGGCCGGCAGCGACGACGAAGCAGACGAGCAAGCCGACAACGAAGCCAACGGTGCAATGGATTCCGATTTAGATGGAAACGACGCCGACGAAAACGCCGACGCCGATGACGCATCGGACGATGAATAGAACGCTTGTGGTCGCAGCCATCGGGTTTGCGACGCTGGCGTTAATTTCGCCGCGGTCCGCCGCGGCAAAGAACTACCAGGTCGCTGACGCCGAGGCTTTGGCGTCGGCGACAAAACAAGTTGTGCCGGGCGACACAGTCGTACTTG
>JBAUHR010001038.1:0-21311 GCA_049680385.1 Rubripirellula sp.
TCGGTCGAAATCGTAGCCGACCGATCGGACCGCTCCGTCACCCATCAACAAAATCGCTTGTTCGTTGGGCTGCATCATCGTGATCGCCGTGAACGCTTCGTCGGCAGTGACGTTTGTGTTCGAAGTCCAAATGACGCCTTGTTGTGGCAGTTGGATTCCCATCAAGGTGTTGGACAACCCGTCGGTGATATCGCGAAACCGAATCATGGTGTTTGGCGTTGGTGGGAACATGCCGTTCGGGTCCACAATGACGAACATCGCCGTGTCGCCGGGGGCCCCGTCGGTGACCTGAAACGCTTGCGGTGCGTCGATCGAGACTTGTTCATTGACGGGGCTATTCCACATCACTTCGTTGTTATAGCTCTGCCACTGCGCCTGGCCTTCGACGAACGGTGACAGCGCCAAACGCCAACCCAGGCGTTCTTCACCGGCGGTGTTTTCCGTCACCGTGAAGGGAAGCTGTTTGTAGGCCGAGTGGTAGTTGTGCATGCCGAGTCCGATTTGCTTGACTTGATTGGACGAGGCCATGGCTCGGGCAGCCGTCCGAGCGCTTTGCACGGCCGGCAGCAACAACGCCAGCAGCACGCCGCCGCACATCAGCATCATCACAAAGGCGAGGCCCAGCACGATCACGATGATCGAGGTGCTGTTGTTGCCGCTCGATGGTGGCGATTGCGATGACGCCGGTGGCATGGCGTTGACGCTAAGCGGATCTTGACCGGGTGGGGTGCCTTGCGACATGAACTTGACCTCGTTGTTGATGATTGGCAGTCGTGTTTTGACGAGCGATCAGGATTCCTCAACGAGACGTTTTTCGCTCATCATTCGATCGATCTTTTCCCGCGTCTTTTTGCGTGGACCATCGTCGTCGACGGGGAATCCGATGTCACCGAGAACGAATCCGTACGTCGGATGCGTTTGCAGCGATCCGAATCCGGTTTCCGCCAAGTCCGCATTGTAAAGGACTGCGATCGTCGCCATGGCCACGTCGCGAATTTCAGTACGGATCAGTTTGCCGTCCGCGAAACCAGTTTCCGAGGACGGGCGAGAATCTTCTAGCAGTGGTCGAACAAAAACAGCGTGCTCGCGAGAACCAAACCGAGCGATCGCTTGCATCGCCACCGCCAACGTTTCGGTGTCGTTGGCTTCGGTCAATGTCGCCACCGCAAGCGACAACGTGTTGTCGACTTCCCAAGCCATTCCGGACAGCAAGACATCGATTCGGTTCGACAGTGTCCCGCGGATCATCCACCGACCCAACAATGCCCGGAACGATGGTAACAGTTGCGGGTTCTGGCGGATCTCGGTTGCCCCCGTTTTCAGCAGCGTGCTTAGCACCACACTTTCAAATCCAGCGGTCACCGGAACGTTCGCGTCGACGGTCGGCAAGACCAACGCAAAGGTGTCCGCGCGCGATGGAAACTTGCGTTCGACAAACACACGTTGCTGAACCGTCACGAGTGCTTTTTCAAGTGCGATCACGCGGTCGCGAGTCGTGCCTTCCATCGATGCGATCAACGCCGGATGGGCTTCGGTCAGTTCGATGAACAGTTCGCGGATCGTGCCGTTGTCCCCCAGCATCGCGCGAATGACTTCCCAGCCGTCAAAGTCGACTTCCTTGCCCGCCAAGAAATCTTTGATGCGAGTTTGCAAGTCACCGTCGGTCAGTTGCCGCACGACTTCGCCGGCTCGCAAGCGAACTTCCGCGTCGGTGGTCTGGGCCTGCAACTGTCGCAGCGGTTCAACCACGTCCAAGCCCATCGCCATCAGCGCACCGGCAGCCCGCTCGCGCTGAGCAAATTCGCTGGACGACAATTCCTCGACCAACCGGTCTAGCTCGGCTTGTTGTTCCGGCGTCAGCGGCTTGGCTGCGTCAGCTTTCTGATCGTCTGGATTCCTAGCATCCTGATTCTCGGCATCCGATTCGCCAACTTCGGCTTCGGCTTCGCCTTCGACCTCTGCTTCTGCTTCGGTCGCGGCGTCAAGTTGGTCGACTTGGTCGGCTGCACATCGCGAAACCTGGGTCGTCAAGCCAATGGCTTGCGACATGACGAGGGATCCGGCGAGGAACCAGTTCGGGAAGAAATGAAGCGACAACCTGCGATCCTTTGAAGATTGGTCAAAGCCGTCATTCTATACCTGCCCGGTCCGCCGAGGAAAGCCAAACCGGTTTTGGCAAGCTTTGCCGGTGCTGGCGGTCGCCGTAGCGGTCTGAAACAAACCGTGATCGAGACCGACGAAATCGGTTGTCAATTCGCTAGGTGGTGGCTAATCTTGAGTACTGACGCGGGCGAGATGTTTCGCCCAAACGCGTCCCTTTTAGGGATTTGCGGCCGATTGCAGCCTTTACCTGCTAAAGAGCCATGACAACGAACATGACGATTGATCGTGATGCGGACCAAACGAGCCGCCCTTCTGACGCTTCGCGTCCAACATTTTCTGGCCTCGGCTTGTCGACACAGTGTGTCCACAGCGGCGAACAACGCCAAAAGCCCGAGGGTGCCATCACCCAGCCCATCTTCACGGCGTCGACCTACACGTTCGCGTCGACCGCCGACTTGTTGCGATTCGTCGAAGGCGAAGAGCAGCGTGAAGAGTACGGTCGTTACGGCAGCCCGAACGAGAAGAGCGTCGAAGCCAAACTGGCCGCTCTCGATGGCGCCGAAGACGCCATCCTGTACTCGTCCGGCATGGCGGCGATCGTCGGACTGTTGATGGCGAAACTGCAAAGCGGCGATGAGATCGTATTCTTTGACCAGTGTTACCACCGCAGCCGCGAGTTTTGTTCCAAGCAGTTGGCTCGGTTCGGCGTCGTCACGCATCAAGTCCCGACCGGCGACTTTGCCGCGATGGAAGCCGCCATCAACGATCGCACCAAGATGATCGTCAGCGAGTCGCCCACCAATCCGCACCTAACGTCGGTCGACTTGGAAAAGTTTGTCGCCATCGGCAAGTCCAACGAAGTCGAAACGTTGATCGATGCCACTCTGGCAACGCCCTACAACCTGCGTCCGATTGACTATGGCGTGGACTACGTTTGGCATTCAGCGACAAAGTACTTGGGTGGTCACAATGACTTGCTGGCCGGATCGATTGCCGGCCGCCGCGAATTGTTGGATCCGGTCCGCAAGCTTCGTGGAGTGCTGGGAAGTGTCAATTCGGGACACAATCTGTACTTGCTCGAACGTGGCTTGAAGACGTTCGAGCTGCGTATGGAGCGTCACAACCAAAACGGTTTGGCGATCGCTGAATTCTTGGAAGCTCACCCGCGAGTCGGCCGTGTTTATTACCCCGGCCTGAAGTCGCATCCGTCGCACGAAATCGCGGCGGCGCAAATGCGAGGTTTCGGTGGCTTGATCACTTTCACGGTCAAAGACGCAGACTGGAAAGAAACGGCAAAGGTTGTCGACGCGGCCCGGATCGCTCGCATCGCACCGAGTCTCGGTGGCGTCGAATCGTTGATCGAGCAACCGCTGGTGATGAGCTATTACCATTGCTCGCCCGAGGAGCGGAAGCAGTTCGGCATCGATGACAACATGATCCGTTTTTCATGCGGCATCGAAAACACCGACGACCTGATCGCAGACCTGAAGCAGGCGCTCGAGGCGTAACGCTGCGTCGCGGCTCGGCATTTGGTTAGCGAAACTCGTCAACGGTTTGTCGATTTATGCGTTGGTTTAGAAACAGCGATCAAAAACACCGATCAGCCGTCGGGCGCCAGCCCACGGTTAACTTCGCAGAACCGGACGCTAGCGCGTTCCGGCTGATTTAATTGTCGATTTTGGTACTGCATCGCGACCTGATTGTTTAACCGTTAGCCGCAGGCGTACGCGACAGTAAATACGTACGCCTGTGGCTTACGGTCAAACGACTCTCATCATTCTTTCCGCTATTGAAACGGGACAAGTCTTGTCCAAGCATTCTTTCCGTACTCGCGCGATCCATGTCGGCAACGCGATCGACCCAGCAACGGGCGCAGTCGTGCCGCCAATCCACTTGGCCAGCACTTTCAAGCAACCCGGCGCCGGCGAGTGGGGCGAGTTCGATTACTCGCGCAGCGGCAACCCGACGCGGACTCACCTGCAAACCACACTCGCGTCGCTTGACGGTGCCGCCGGTGCTTTAGCGTTTTCGTCCGGCATGGCTGCAATCCACTGTGTCACGATGTTGTTGTCGGCCGGCGATCACGTCGTTGCCGGTTCCGACATTTACGGCGGCGCGTATCGGTTGTTGCACAAAATTTGCAACCGCAGCGGCATCACGGTTTCGCTGGTCGACATGACGGACTTGTCAGCCATCGAGGCGGCGATCACGGACAAGACCAAACTGATTTGGGGCGAAACGATCGGCAACCCGCGAATGACGATCGCCGACATGAAAGGCATCGCCAAGATTGCGAGCGCAAACGGTGTGATCTTCGGCGTCGACAATACGTTTGGCACGCCAGCGCTGCTGCGGCCGATCGAACACGGCGTCGACATCGTCATGCACTCGGCGACCAAGTACTTGGGCGGTCATAGCGATTGCTTGGGCGGAACGCTCGCGTCGGCGACCAAAGAACTTCACGACCGACTGTATTTCATCCAAAACGCGACCGGTGCGGTACTGGATCCGCTGAGCTGTCACTTGGTGGCGCGTGGATTGAAAACGCTGGACTTGCGAGTGCGCGAGCAATCAGCGACGGCGCTGAAATTGGCAACGTGGCTTGAATCGCACTCGAACATACGGTCGGTTCTGTATCCCGGTTTAGCGTCGCATCCCCAGCATGAATTGGCCGGCCAAACGCTCGATGGCGGGTTCGGTGCGATGGTGACCTTCGAACTGGACGGATCGATCGGACAAACGGCGAAAGTTTGTGAATCGACCAAGCTTTTCCACTTGGCCGTCTCTTTGGGGGCCGTTGAATCCCTGATCGAGCAACCGGCAACGATGTCGCACGCCAGCTATGACGCGGCCGATCGCGCCCGGTTCGGAATCACCGATGGTTTGATAAGATTGTCCGTCGGCTTGGAATCGTTTGACGATTTGAAAGACGATTTGGATGCGGCCATCGCGTCGGCGATGGGCTAAGCAACCAGTCGCACAGGCTGGCAGCCTGTGCAACATTGACGGCCGAAACTTTGGGACGGCCGAAACAGTGGTGAATGATTACTACTTTCAACTTTAGGGAAATCCATGATTGACGAAGATCCGCTAGCCAAGCGATACCTTCGTCAACTGAAGTTTGGCGCTGCCGTGCTGCTGTTGTTGGCCGTTCCCGCGATCGTCCACTCGCACGCTGCGATCCAGAGCTTGTTCAACCGGCCGGCCGATTGGGTTCCCGATTCGTTGACCGAGAAGGCCGAGTTCAACGACTTCCTGGATCACTTTTCGGTCGCCGAAGTCGTGATGGTCGGATGGGAAGAGTCCGATTTGGATTCACCGTCCTTGGACGCTGCCGCTGCGATCCTGAAACCGTTATGCGAAGAAACCTATGACGCCGAAACAGATGCTGACACGCTAGCCGCGCTGTCGCCTGAATCCGTCAAATGGATCGCCAACGTTCGCGATGTCTGTGGCACAGACACTCCGTTGCACTGGGCCCACAGCGGTACCGAAACGTTGAACGCGCTGATCGAAGCGACCAGCCTGAAACGTGAGTACGCGATTTCGCGTTTGCAAGGAACACTGGTCGGGCCGGATGCCACGCAAACGGCATTGGTGATTTCGATTGCCGAACAAGGCTTAGCCAAACGACGCTTTTTGATTCCCGCGATTCGCGAAATGGTGGCGGGCTTGGTCGACTCCACCGCCGATCAGATCGCAGTCGTCGGCAGCCCCTTCGAAGGCGCCGTCGTTGACGCTGAAAGCATCCGATCAATCCAGCGGTTCTCGCCGCCATCAGCCGTGGTCGCCGCCATTTTGTGCTTATTATGTTTGCGATCGATTCCGCTGACCGCCGCGATCGTCGTCGTGGCCGTGATCGGCGAAGGGCTCGTGTTAGCGGCGGTCTATTACACCGGCACGCCGATGAATGCGATTCTGATCGTGCTGCCACCGCTGGTGTTCGTGTTGACGGTTTCAGCCGGCATCCACCTCAGCAATTATTACTTGGACATCGTTCACGAGTTTCCGGGCGTGTCGCGATCCGACGCCGCGCGGCGGGCGATGAAGGCGGGCGTGATGCCGTGCGCGCTGGCCACCGGTACGACTGTCGTAGGTCTAAGTTCGTTGCTGCTGGTTCGCCTAGAACCGGTTCGAGTTTTCGGCGGCGTCGCGTCGATCGGTGTGATGTTGACGTTGGGGTTGTTGGTCTTGGTGTTACCCGGCGCAATGGTTTTGACGAAGCCGCGACAATCGAAGGTCGGCCAGAGCCACGACGACCGCAGCCCATTTCGCGTCGCGGCGTCAAATTGGATGCGACGCCGACTCGCCCGCCCGTGGCCCATCATCATTTGTTTCATGATCGTGGCGGCGACGTTGTCGATGGGGTTGGGCCGGCTGGAAAGCAGCGTGAATGTGCCGCGTATGTTCTTACCCGACAGCGACATTCGCAAACAATACAACTGGGTCGAACAACACATCGGTCCAACGGTTAACGGCGAATTGCTGCTGACGTTTCCGCTGATGTCTGATGACGATGACCCACTTGCCCGGTTGGGCGTTGTCGCCAGAGCCCATTCAGCCGTTTTGGATTTGGATATCGTCGGCGGTGCACTGTCGGCGCTGACGTTCGTGCCGCAAGTTTCCGGTCGTCGCAGCCTTTCGGCCACGGCACAGCGAAGTGTGGTTCGTAAACTGATCCGCGATCCTGATTCATCGCTGGGCAAATTGGGATTCATCGCACGCGATGGCGACCGCGAAATTTGGCGAATCAGCATTCGGATGCCGCAAACGGACAAGGACGACCTGAGTCAACAGATTGAGCGGATCGAGTCTGCCGTTGCAAACAAACTGGCCGAATCGGATGCCGCAACCGCGCCAACCAAGGTGACGCTGACGGGCAGCATTGTGATTGTCCAAAAGTCGCAAGAGATTTTGCTACGTGACTTGTTCAAGAGTTTCATGGCTGCGTTTGCAGTGATCGCCGTCGTGATGATGGCGATGTTGCGAAGCTTTGTCGGTGGTCTGTTGGCGATGGTGCCAAACCTGTTCCCCACCGTCGCCTTGTTCGGCGTGATGGGATTGATTCGGTTGCCGCTGGACATCGGATCGGTGATGTCGGCGAGCGTGGCGCTTGGCATTGCAGTCGACGACACGGTACATCTGTTGAGCCGTTTCGGTTCACGCAGAGCACGAGGGATCGGCCAGATTCGTGCGTCGTTAGGTGCGTTGTCCCAGTGCGGTTGGGCGATGTTCCAAACGACTTTGGTGTGCGGCACGTCGTTGATGGCGTACTGGTTCAGCGATTTCGTGCCAACCAGTAACTTTGCGTTGCTGATGTTCGGGCTGCTAACGACGGCACTGCTGGGCGTCGTTTTCTTGCTGCCAGCGATGTTGGCGAGCGTGCTTGGCCGATGGTTGGCGCACACCATTGGCGCTGACCCAACCGCTAGTGTTTACGCAGACGGACCGTTGCCGGAATCTTCGCCCAATGATTTACGCCGAGTGCCAACGCATCAGGAGAAAAACCGATAACATCGTTTGACGGTAAGGTATATTTCAGTGCCGCTCGCGGCACATTTTTTGTTCAATTCTCACGAACCGACCTCGTTTGCCATGGTTTTGCAGCCGTCCGATCCGAAATCAGGCACTGGTGATTTTGGTCCTAGCGGGTTGCTGGGTTCGATCTTGGGCAGCGCCGATCTGCGGAAACAGCTTAGCGCGATGCCGTTCGACGAAAAAACGATCGAGCTTTCGGCGACAAATCTGAACGATTTTTCGCACCCCGATTGGACAAATACTTCTGGCAAGCATTTCCAACAGGAAACGATCGACGTTTCAATCGATCAAACGTTGGATACGGCACCGCCAGTCGATCTGGGGTTCATTCCCAAACGCGTGATCGCCAATATTGGATCACCAAGCACCGAAAACACGGACTATCGCATCATCGGCAAGCTGGGCGCCGGCGGTACGGCCGTCGTTTTCCAGGCTCACCAGCGAGCGGTCGATCGCGAAGTCGCCGTCAAGATGCTGCACGAGGAATTGTCGGGTAAGGCTGCGTCACGCGAACGTTTTCTTGCCGAAGCTCGCGTCATCGGCGGGCTCGACCACCCTAACATCATCGCTCTTCACGAAGTCTACTCCGATGCTTCGGGTGGTCTTTTCTATTCGATGAAATGCATCGATGGAACAAGTTGGGATAAACAGATTGCCGATCTGTCGCACGAACAGAACATGGACACGCTGCTGCGTGTTGCCGACGGCATCCGATACGCTCACTCGCGTGGTTTGATCCACCGCGACATCAAGCCAGAAAACGTGATGCTGGGTCGGTTCGGCGAAGTCCTGCTGGCCGATTGGGGATTGGCGATCAAGTGCGGATCACAAGACGAGGCACTGGTTGCGAATTCATCGATCGGTGGCACGCCGGCTTACATGGCACCGGAATTAGCGTCGGCATCCGCTGGCGAAATCAATTTTCAAACCGACGTGTATTTGTTGGGCGCGATCCTGTTTCAGATCCAAACCGGACGTCCACCGCACTATGGCGAAACGTTGTTGGAATGTCTGCGAGCGGCCGCCAGCAATGTGATCGAAACGACCGAGGTCGAAGGCGAGTTGATGGACATCGCCATGACCGCAATGGCGACCAAGCAATCCGACCGTTATCCGGACGTTGATGCGTTTGTCGCAGCGATCAAGGACCAACGCCAACACGAACAGAGCGTTCGATTGGTGCGGCGTGCGGTCCGGCAAGTTGCACAGCCCAAGAATACCGTCGATGTCGTTGACCCGTACAAAGACTACGGAATCGCTGACGCGCTACTCGGTGAAGCGATCGAGACTTGGCCTGAAAACCCGCGGGCGCACGAAGTCCGAAAGCGACTGCAACTCGAATTTGCAAGGATCGCAACCGAGCGAGGCGACTTTGACTTAGCCACCAATATCTACGAAGCCGCCGGCGAATCAGAATCTGACGAAGCGCTGATGGTGAAGTTTCACCGCATGCGCCGCGACGCCAGCCAACAAGCGGTGTCGCGTTACTCGGCATTGTTCACGAAGTCGCCCGATGCGGGTCTGTTGGTTCAAATGTCGACGGGAAAGATCGTCGAGGCGAACCTCGCGTTCGGTAAATTGTTTGGTTACAAGGCTGACCAAGTGGTCGGCGAATCGATCGGCGAACTGAATCTTTGGGTCTGTGCCAAGCGACGAACGTTGATGGTGGACCGAGTGAAACAGTACGGCAGTGTCGATGATTTCGAAGCTCAGTTTTATCACACAGACGGTCGAATCATTGACGTCTTGTTTGGTGCACGGGTATTGGAAGTCGACGGCGAGCAGATGTTGTTGTCAACGCTGCGTGATATTTCACTGCGGAAAAACGCTGAAAATGAACTCAAGCGTAGCCGAGCGAGACTGCGTGACCTGCAGGGGATGGCGGGGCTGGCCACGTGGTCGTACGACGTGATCACGGGAAAGGTGACGTGGAATACCGAAGCGTTCGAACTCGCCGGACGGTCGCGTGAAGAAGGCACGCCCACGCGCGCCGAGTACTTTGACATGATTCACCCCGAAGACCGCGGGCGATTGCGAATGGCGCTCGACATGGCAATCGATTCAGGCGCGGCGTACGAGCTATCGGTGCGCCAGAAATCGATTGGCGGCGAATTTCGCTACGTCGTCGTACGAGGGCAGCCAATCCTTGACGATGACGGAAAGACGATCGAAGTCTATGGCGTTGTACTCGAACGCGCTCAGCGAAACGTTGAACGCGATTGATCGCATGATGCCGATCTTTACTTCACCGCCAGCATCCGCTCCAGCGCGATCAGACTCCACTTGGTCGTTTCGTCATCGACCTTGATCTCGTTGACGATCGCTCCGTCACGCAAGTTTTCCAGCGTCCAGCACAGGTGGGGCAAGTCGATTCGGTACATCGTCGCACACATGCAAAGCACCGGGCTTAGGAAGTGAATTTCCTGTTCCGGATGTTCGGCCTTCAACCGGTTCACCAAGTGCAGTTCGGTGCCGATCGCCCACTTCGTTCCCGCTGGCGCGTTGCGAACGGTTTCGATGATCTTTCCGGTGCTGCCCGACACATCCGCCAAGTCGTTGACTTCGCGCGGGCATTCCGGGTGTACCAAAATTTGGATGCCCGGGTGCTGCTTGCGAAATCCGTGGACATGCTCGGCGCGAAACATCTGGTGGACACTGCAGTGGCCTTTCCACAAAATCACTTTGCTATTCTGAATCGCTTCGTCCGAGTTGCCACCCATTTCAAGGGCGTACGGATCCCAAACCGGCATTTGCTCTTCGATGATGTCCATCTTCAAAGCCGTGTTGCGGCCAAGGTGTTGATCGGGAAAGAAGAAGACGCGTTCGCCTCGTTCAAACGCCCAGTCCAAGACCGCCGCCGCATTGCTGCTGGTGCAAACGATCCCGCCATGACGACCGCAAAACGCTTTCAAGCTGGCGGCACTGTTGATGTAGGTGACCGGGATGACTTTTTCAGTATCGATGACTTCCGCCATGTCGGCCCAAGCCGCTTCGACCTGTGCGATGCCAGCCATGTCGGCCATCGAACAACCGGCCGCCATGTCAGGCAGGATCACGGTCACCTTCGAACCGTCCCGTTCGGCAACCTTCTCGGGCCGGTTCGCTAAGATGTCAGCCGTTTCAGCCATGAAGTGGACGCCACAGAACACGATCGTACGGCAAGTCTTGCTAGCTGCCGCCATTTCAGACAGCTTGTACGAATCGCCTCGCAAGTCCGTTTGCGCGATCACTTCGTCTTGTTGATAGTGATGCCCGAGGATCAACAACGAATCGCCAAGACTTTCGCGAACCGCCGAAATCCGAGCGTTCAGCTCGTCCGCACTTAGCGTTTTATACGGTGCAAGTTCATGCACCATGGCGGGGTTCTTGTTCAGCGTGACTAGGTTGTCAGTGGTCAACGTCGTGTTCCTTCGATCGAGCAAAAAGCGTCAGTCCGAATTATAGCCAGCAGGACACAGACCTCGCGACCGCCCCAAGTATGGCGATGTTCGTGCTGTAATCCCAACTTAGCCGCCCGCAAATCCCGCCAAGTGCTTCTCAACAGGCTGCAGTTCGTTGGGATTGATCAAGCGGCCAATCTGGTTGCGATAAAAGTCCTGGGTCACATTTTGACACAAGCCGTCATAGTGGCGAAATAACTCGCGTGCCGGACGCTCGACGGTCCAGATCCCCGGCGCCTCACACTTCGCTGCCGCAGCGATCCGCGACGCATCACTGGGGTGCGAATCAAGCAGTCCGGTCTGCTCGGTGTCAATGTCGGCCAAGATCTTGGCTCGCGCCTTCGGCGGAATCTGGCGTTCAAGAATTTGGATCATTTTCGGAATGTCGTCGACCATCACGGCCTTATTGATCAACCCGCTTAGCCCGATCATTGCGGCGTGTTGAGCGTGGCCAAGCGTTCGCATGGAGCGAGTCGTTGATGCAAACGTTTCGCTGCCACTGACAAATGTCTCGTATCGATCCGCATCAAATTCCATTTGACGCAGCAAGAAACAACTGCCGATGTGCGCCACCATCATGAACACCCACATCACACCACGCACAATCGATACGCCAACGCGGGCGACGACCCAAATCAAGCCCAGCACGCTCTCGCTGTCTTCGATGGCGTCATCAAGAGTCTCGTCGATTCCGTCGCGTTGATAGACCACTCGCGAAAACCAACTGTTGATCGAACGGATCAAATAGCTCGCTCGCATCCCGGCACCTTGCGAAAAGTGCCCAAATTCGTGCGCAAGCACTCCGGCGAATTCCCTTGTGTTCAAACCGGCGACCAGAGGGACGCCGATCGTCAGCACCAAGTCGTTCGAAAACAGACTACGTAAACCTCGACCGTACGAGGCCGATGCGTTGACATCGCTGTCGACATCGATGCGCGACGGCTTCGGCGCACCGGTGACATCACAGATGTGATCGACCAGTTCGAAAAGCAGTGGCTCGCCTTCGCGGTTGATCGACCGGCTTCGCGTATCGCCGCCTTGAATCACGGCCATGAACAGCGGTTTGATCATGAAGATGATCACCGTCACGCCCGCCACAATTGGCGCGATGTAGATCGCGGCCGCGAAGATCGCAACCCGTCCGCGCGGCATCCGCTGGAACAGCGTCGGCAACCAGTCAAACGTGTAAACGTACATGCCGTAGATGCTGGCGCAGATCAGCCCGACATAGGCCAGCGGCAACATCATCATGAAGACTGCGTTGACCGTTAAACCGATGCGGTACCCAAACCCCACACGTTGCTTGGGAAGTTTCCCCGACAGTTGTGACTTGATCGCTTTCGAAAGATCCACGCGAGCCTGTTGGCGTCCTTGGGGTGCCTGAGTCTTGCTGCCAGCGAGTCGACGTTCACTTGGCGACGGCACAAACGGGGCAACGGCCATCGCCGGAAGATCAACTCCGAACAAATCGTCCGATGTCTGCAGCGGTGCAAGTTCTGGTCTTGAAGATGACGTGTTTAGAAACTTCGCAACGGGCAAGTCTTCGTCATCGCAAGTGTTTTCAACGTCGGTCGCCGATAATTTGGCGGGCGCGACGGCCGATCGCTGCTGTTGCTGGTTTGCCGGATCGTCCAGCGGCGTGTTTCGTGAAGGCTGGGTCGGTTGCGGTGGCAGGCTAGCTTTGGGAATCCTCAGCTTCGTACCGCACTTCGGGCACGCCACGATCTTCCCTCGCGCTGTATCGCGAATCTTCAGTCGCTGCTTGCACGCCGAGCAAGCAATTTGAAACGTATCACCCATCAAGTACCCGCCCGTCGTCATGCTGGTTCCGCGGAAAGTTGCGTCTCACTATATCCGACCAGCGTAGCCGCAGTTGCAACAACACGCCGACTGTTTGCCTTGGGTTAGCCAAGGACTCTGCCCATGCGGACGCCGGATACCAAAGAGCGAATAAAATAATGAAATAGCGTCCAATCATGTTGGTATGGTCCGCAAGCACGTGTTGTACACGTTTGGGTGACAAACTCACTGCAGATGTCAATCTGCGAATCAGCAAACGATTGATTGTTTGCGTGTCGAATCGCCATGTCGCTGGGGCGGGCTAGCGGAAGGTTTCTGAGTCATCGCCAGCTACGAAACGAGTGACTCTCAATCACGAGAAATCGTAGCAATGCCGGCGCCCGTTGCCAGACAAGCGAAGGTGTGCCGATGGCCTAGCGTAAAAACCATGTTAGGCGACCTGTTAGCACCGATTGAATTCCCCCAAATGCAGTAGCTTGAACACTAATCGCACACTCATTCCATCGCGTCTGCTTAACTTGATGCCTTTGGGGTGAGGCTGAGCCGGACGTTCGCACTGCGGCCGACTGACTGCTAACCTTTGGATCGTAAAATTGCGTTCATGATGGGTGGCGAGATTCGGTCGGCGTACACCAACGCTTTGCCGCCGACCGATAGGATCACTTCGCTTCTGCGCGACTTGATCGCTGCCAGCGTCGCTCGGGCGACTCGGTCGGGCGTCCAACTGCCAATGCTGGCGGACGTTTGATTGGCGTCGGTGTGGACCAGCGAATCAAAGAACTCGCTGTCCGTGGTGCTGGGGCTGACCAGCGTGACCTGGATGTCCTGTGGTGCCAGTTCGGCTCGTAGCGAATCGCTGAAACCGTGAATTGCAAACTTGCTGGCACAGTACTCGCTCTTGTTCGCGACGGCGCGATGCCCCAGCACGCTGCTGATGTTGCAAACCACTGCGGCGCGGCCGTGCCCTAAATGCGGAAGCGCCAAACGCGTCAATTCGACGGGCGCGAAAAAGTTCACTTCCATGATTTGCCGCAGCCGATCGGGCGACGCATCCGCAAAAGGCCCGATCCCGCCAATGCCCGCGTTGTTGACCAACAAGTCGATCTCGCCATCGCGAATTTGGACGGCTGTATCGATGATCGTCTGACGCGATTGATCGTCGGTGACATCGCCGACCAGGGGAATGATCCGGCCAGCGGTCGGCCGATTCGAAAGTGTCGCCAAACGATCGGCACGCCGAGCGACCGCGATGACGTTTGCACCGCGATCGGACAGCAATTCGCAAAGGCACCGACCGATGCCGCTGCTAGCGCCCGTCACGATTGCAACAGCGTCTTCGGGGTTCCAGCGGATCGGACTAAAACGCACGATCGTTAAGCCACTTCGCTAGTTGGCGGATCGTCTTGGGTGACGATTTCCATCGGCTGGGCCGTTGGCGTCTTGGGTTTCGCCTGACGATCGATGGGGCGGATCGCTTTGGCCGACTTATGAACCGGTCCCATCGCACCGGCCGGCATGCGAACGTGAACCGTCGTCATTTCATCGCCGAACTCTTGCGACAGCACTTCGCCTTTGGCCGACAAGTACGACAACAGTTTCCCGTCGGTCACGGCCACGTCGATTTCGAGATCCAAGAATTCTTTGCCCAACGTTTCGCCAACCACTTCGGTCAGCATCCCCAAACCCTTGTTGCTGCGAGCGCTAACTGGGATCGCGTTGGGATAGCGGTCGAGTACTCGGTTCAGCACCGCCGGGCTTTCGATCGCGTCGATCTTGTTCAGCACCAACAGCGTGTCTTTCTCTTCGATGCCGAGTTCTTTCAGCACTTCATAGACCGCCGTGATCTGTTCGAACACCGTCGCGCTGCTGGCGTCGGCAACGTGCAACAACAGTTCGGCTTGGCGAGTTTCTTCGAGCGTCGATTTGAAACTTGCGACCAACGAGTGAGGCAAGTCGCGAATGAAACCGACCGTATCGCTTAGCAAGACCGTGCCCCAACCAGGCAACTGCCAGCGGCGAGTCCGCGTGTCCAAGGTGGCGAACAGTTTGTCTTGCGCCAACACATCCGCATCGGTCAACGCGTTCATCAACGTGCTCTTGCCGGCGTTGGTGTATCCGACGATGGACACGGTTGGGGACTCTTTGCGAGCGGCAACTTGTCGCTGGCGGCGATGTTCGACTTGGGCCAGTTCGGTCTGCAAGTCGTGGATTCGCTTTTGTGCGATCCGGCGGTCAACTTCCAACTGCTTTTCACCCGGTCCCCGCATGCCGACGCCCATCGCTTGTCGCGAAAGGTGAGTCCACATGCGTTTGAGTCGCGGCAACGAATACTCAAGCTGAGCCACTTCGACGGCCAGTCGCGATTCGTGCGTCCGCGCACCGGCAGCAAAGATGTCCAAGATCAACTCGGTTCGGTCGACGACTTTCGCGCCGACGGCCTGTTCCAAGTTACGCACCTGAGCGGGGGTCAGAGTGTTGTCGAAGATGATCACATCGGCGTCGTGCCGTTCGACCATCAATCGAAGTTCTTCGACTTTACCTTTGCCCAGATAAGTCGAGTGGCTGGGGGTGGACCGTCGCTGCACGATTTCGTCGACAACTTGAGTGCCGGCGGTCGTGGCCAATCCATGAAGTTCTTCCAGCGGATCAGCCTCGACTGGTTGGCCGGGCATGATCAAACGCGCCAAGATGCTGCGTTCGGGCGAGTCGTCTTGGACTTGGTGGGGTTCACGCGCAGTGATAAGAGCCGCTCCTTTGTTTGGTTTTGGTGTGGTCTGTCCACACCCGCATTATAGCTGAGAGTCGGAAAAGGAAGAAGGTTCGGCAATCGGCCCGAAAACTTTGTTTCTGTGCTTGTGACCAGACGTGTCACGGACCCTGCCAAGAATGTTTTTGTCGAGCCAACGGAGGCTCAGACGGAAACGAAACTTTGCCGGAGACTTCCCGATGACCCAAATGTTGCTGTTCGATTCGGTCGCTGAAACCAACGTCGCTGTTGTCAACGTTCCCGTGGCGACCCCGCCCGCGGTCAACGTGCCGGCCAACAAAGCCCCTATCGCTAAAAGCACGGTCTCTGAAAGCACCGTCGCTAAAAGCACCGTCGCCAAAAACACTGCTGCCTCGGCCAATCGAGTGGGCCAGCGACGCGAAGAAGGCGGGCTGAACCACATGGGCGATTTGGCTCGATTGGTGCTGTTGCGATACGACTTGGTCGCCAAACGCCGCGAACAAATGGCTGCCCGCCGACGTGCCAAGTGAGCCGTGCCAAGTGAAGCAAACGACGCCTATTTCAGCGGCGATGTGTCTGCGGGCGAGTCGGTTTTGGCTGCCGTCTTTTTCGTGTCCACGATCACCACAGGCTCTTTTTTGACCGTTTTTCGGCTTCTTAGCATGGATGCCGTTAACAACGCGCCGAACAAGAACCCAATCGCCGTTGCCACCAACAACAAAACCGACAGCGGAAACTGGGCGTCCAGCCACAGCAAACGAACATCAGTCAGGGCGTTGTTCTGGAGCGACATCGCCAGGGCCAGCAAGATGCCGACGATCAGGAAGAACCAGCGGATTTTCTGCATCCAATTTGCCTTTTGAACCGATTAGAGATGCTGTACGTCGATACACTGCATTGCTAGCATTGAGTACCCGACCGTTCATCTGACTTTAACTGACCCGAACGATATCGGGGAGGCGAAACCATGGCATTCCAGCAAACGTTCGCTTTCGCCGCTCCGGCGAAGCCCAGCGACCGCTATTCGCTGAAAGCCCGAAAAACTTGGGCACCCGATCCGCCGAAACCGGAAAAACAAGCAACGCCTGACGTTTCGACAAAGCTTGATGCGCCTGCACTGCCTAACACAACTGCACAATCTGACGCGCCTGTGAAGTCTGGCGAGCCGCCGCTGCCCACTCGCGACCAGATCCTGCGTGACCTGCGGTCGCGGGCGGGCTGCATCAGCACGGTCGAAGCGGCCGGACCCGTCGTCGAAACGTTCTCGACCGGAAACGACGCCGTTGACCAATTGCTGCCCCGCAAAGGACTGAAAGTCGACTCGGTCACCGAATGGGTCGGCGAAAATTATTCCAACGCGACCTGTGCGTTATCGCTGGTCACCGCCGCCCAGCGGTTGACTCGTCATGCTGGACCGTTGGTCGTGGTGGCTCGCCCAGCCGATTTTTATCCTCCGGCCGCCGTTGCGTTGGGCATCCCGGCCGACCGCATCATTTGGGTTCGCCCCAATCGGCACGCCGACGCAGTCTGGTCGATCGACCAGTCGCTGCGCTGCGAATCGGTGGCGGCGGTTTGGTCACTTGTCGGTGCAGAACTGGACGACCGAGACGCGCGGCGGTTCCAGTTGGCTTCGGAAATCGGCCGCACCCCTGGCTTGCTGGTTCGCCCGATTGCCACGCGAGGCAAACCGACATTCGCGGAAACTCGGTTCCATGTCGCGATGGAAAAGAACGTTCGCTTCGAATCTCGGCATCAGACGTCTTTCCCGGCCCTGCGAGTGATGTTGGACCGGTGCCGCGGAACGGCGGGCGGCATCGCCACGACCGTGATGATCGACGACCACGGCCGAATGATCAGCCTGAACGCAAAATCGGCGTCCAGCAAAGCTGCTCAGCCAAACCCAGTTCAGTCAAACCCAATTCAGCCGAATCCAGTTCAGCCGAATCCAGTTCACCCCCATCGACATCATGAAACGGCAGCTATGCGTTTGGCTTCCGAATTGGCCCATCCAAAGACGGCGGCTAATCGATCGACCCAGCAATCAAATCAGCGATCAAGCCAGCGGCGAGCCTGAAACACTTCCCACCACCGATCCCGCGCCTCTTTTGTTGTGGGACGAACACGCACGCCGCGGACGCCAAGTCGTTGCCTGTTGCCCGCGAGTCCGCACGACTCGCGCCTGCGTGGGAATGTCGATCGCGCAAGCCCAGGAAATGTGTTTGGCGGCAGGACTCGACGATGTCATTGTCGATCGGCACGATCCCGAACTCGATCGCCAAGCCTTTGATCAAGTCGCGTGGTGGATCCAACAAACCATCACACCCACCATCGCCATCGAATCGCTCGATCCGCATCCTTGGGCCGGTCATCCACGCCATCAATGCGAGTCGTTGATCGGTGACATTGCCGGTGTGACTCATCTGTTTGGCGGCGAAGCAGCGACGCTTGGCAAAGTCACCGAATTGCTGGCTTCATTGGGGCTAGCCTGCCGTTTGGCGATTGCTGATTCGGTGGGTGCCGCCTGGGCAGTCGCTCATGGCCGGATCGCCAAGTCCCACGCGCCGGCCGACCGCTGCTTTATCGTGCCGCCCGGTGAAAACCGATCTGCGATTGAAGACCTGAACGTGTCGGTGCTAAGGATTGCACCGGAAACCGCCGAAACACTCCGGCGATTGGGTGTCGAAACCGTTGGACACTTGCTGCGACTTCCTCGCAGCGGCATCGCACCCCGGTTGGGTGCCGCACTGGTCAAGCGAATCGAGCATGCACTTGGCGAAGTGGACGAGCCGATTGCGACGTTTCGTGCCGAATCGGAACACGTCGAAGCTCTGTCGCTGGAATATCCGACCACCGATGCTGCGATCTTGGCCGACCGAATCGAGCGACTGACCATCAAGGTGAGGGCGGGCTTGGCGACACACCAGCGTGGGGCACTACGCATGGAATGTCGCCTGGATCTTTCGATCCACCCGCCACTGACCCTTGATGTTGGTCTGTTTGCGCCATCGGCTGACGCAAAACACTTAAGCGGTCTCTTGATTCACCGTCTCGAACAAACTCGATTGCCGTCGGATGTCGACCGCATCACGTTGTCCGCAACCCTGACCGGTCCGCTTCGCACCGTTCAGACATCACTCTTCAATTCAGTTACCGACACCGATGATTCGCGCCACTCGGCCGACTCGGGTTCGTTACCTAGTCACTCTTTGCTTAGCGGTTCATCGATCAGCCGATTGATTGATTCGCTAAGCGGTCGACTCGGGCGCAGTGCCGTCGTCGATGTCAAAATTTGTCGTGATCCTTTGCCCGAAAGCACCTACAAAACGTCGCCGCTGGCCGGCAACCAACATTCAGGTTCTCGCCGGACAAACAATTCATACGCTCGAAGGTTCAAACGGCAAGTGTCGCGTCATCGCCAACCGGCGATCTCGCAAAACTTGAACTCACAAAACCTCAATCCGTTACCGACCGACGCAATGCGCAGACCGGTGGCCTTGTTGTCTTCGCCATCAATGTTGTTGATCGCATTTGGCAATGTGCCCTTTGCCTGCGATACGCAATCAGGTTCGCTGCCCGATCGTTTGCGAGTTCACGGAGTGACTCACCGGATCGTGCGTGCTTGGGGGCCGGAAAGAATCGAAACCGGTTGGTGGAAAGGTCCATCGATCAATCGTGATTACTACCGGGTCGAAACCGATCGCAATCAGTGGTGGTGGATCTTTCGCCAGACCGTTCCAGGTGAGCCAGGAAAAGCAAATCCGAAACAATGTCATCAGCCGACTTACCGGTGGATGCTGCATGGATACTTTGCTTGACGACCTGATGTCTGAGATTCTTTGCCCGTGATTTTGTGTGCCCTCAAATCACTGCAAACCCAAAACTACTGCATGCTCAAAAAGAGGTGCCTCTGATGTACTGCCCCTACGTCAAATGGCTGAGATCATCCCAGTTCCATACCGGTCACATGCGTTCAGCGAATGCATCTTGCAACCGATTTCGGCAGATTAATTGGGCAAAACAAAATCGGGGTGCTCACAAGCGTTTTTTCACAAAATTTCGCCCGTTGCGACGTTTCCGAGCCGCGCCAACCGTCGCATCCCGCATGGGTGTCGCACCCGCAAGGCGAGATTCGGCTCCGTTCCTGGCCGGTAAATTAAATTGAGCTTCCGCTGATGGTTTTGCGAGAGGCCGTGCGGATTCGCGGCTGGCCGTGAGAAAAAAACTTGTCTGACAAGCATTTTTTGCTTGCGGCTGGCAAGCAAACCTACGTTTTCTGCTCGAACCAGTCGCGATCGACTCGCGATCGACTCGCGATCGACCTCAATCGGCGACCACGCTTAATTCCAGATCGTCACCCCAAACCGAGCCGTCGCCGATCAGCAAAAAACCGATCGCGATCGCCGTGGCCGATTCCGGAACGTCTAGCTCGATCGTCTGCTTGGCCCAGTCGGTAGTCCCCTTCACCGCCCGATCTTGCATGTTGTCAAAACCTAGTGGTTGGTTGCCCGGCCCGTCGATCCGCATCCAGATACCCGACGAACCGGCCGCCTTGGTTTTCAGGTATCCCGTCAAACGCGCCTTCTTTCCACGGTACGAGTCGGCGACAAGCATTTGAGTGAACGTGCCAAAGTTCCCGTTGTTTTTTGTCCGTTCGATGCGGCCGCTCGCCTTTCCGCTGTGCTTGATTTCGGTGTCGCGAACCAACTCGTATCCTTGGCCACCACCGCCCCAACCTGCGGCAAAATTCGTGGCGGACTTGTGAGGCGTTTCGAAGTCCAAGTTCGTCGCGGTCTTTGGCGTTGCCGGTGACTCGGGCTCGGTACCGGTGACGTCGTCGCCTGTGCCAACGGGCCCCAACACGCGAATCGTAAAATCATCGCCCCACAAATCGCCTTTGCCCGTCATCAAGAAACCGAAACAGATATTGTCTGCCGCGGCCGGCACGTCCAACACAATTCGATATTCGGACCACTTTGTTTTTCCGTTGATCCGTCGGTCACCCATGTTGTCGAAAGATAGTGCTTTTTCATTGCCGTCGACTCGCATCCAAAGCCCGCCACCGCCATCCAAGTCACTCTTCAAGAAGCCGCGATACTCGACGCGTTTACCGGCCAGTCCGTCCGTCCCCATGCACTGGGTATAAGTTCCAAACGTTCCGCCCGCGGCACTGCTCAAACGACCGCACGTCTTGCCTGTGTGAGCTTCGTTGGTGTCGACGGTCAATTCATAGTCTTTTCCGCCTCCGCCCCAGCCAATCGCCACGCCTCGGTCGGACACCTCCTCAAATCCCATGTTTGTGCCGAACGCGGGTTCCTTCGCTTTGTTCTTCTCCGGTGCATTCGCCTGTCTTTTTTCACCCGCTTCGGCCGAATCATTTACCTGAGCGATTGCTGGTCGGTTGACCGCTTGTACTGGAATGAAGAACAACACCGCAGTGACTGACAGCAAGGCGACCGAAGTCTTCACTTGACGCGCGGAACCGAACGATAGCGTTTTCATGGCTAACAACCTTTTACGAAGAGAATCCGAGGATCGAAGGACGGCCACGTGACCGACGTGATTTGCAGACTGTCGCGACGATCCAACGCGAATCGCGACTTCTAGCAAGCTGTTGGCGTAGTCCAAAACGGAAATTTGAGTTTGGTGGACCGCCAATTCATCACAAGCCATTTCGGCCGTGACACGGTGGCTGCGATGCAGCC
>JBAUHR010001039.1:0-14133 GCA_049680385.1 Rubripirellula sp.
AACCCTCTCCGGCCGCTACTGCGTCCGACTCTCCCAGAGGGAGAGTGATATTACGAACTTATTTCCGCACGATGCCCAAGCCGAAAATCTCTGACCGCCCCTCCCCCTGATTCCCACCTCCTTTCGAGAGTTACATGAACAAAATGTGGATTCCAATTTGTTTCGCGTTGTTGACTGCTTTTTTCTGGGGCTGCTACGGTCCGTTGATCGGGAACGCCAACGCGCCGATGGTCGACGGAGCGAAACTGTGGTCGCCGTACAAGCCGTATCTGTTTGTGGGCGTCGCCTATCTGATCATCGCCATCATCGGTGGCGCGATCATGATGAGCGTCAAAGGTGACTCGTTCAACTTTTCGGGCGTGCATTACCCAACGATGAAATGGGGTTTCTTGGCCGGCAGCTTCGGTGCCATCGGTGCCTTGTTTTTGACGTCCGCGATGATGACCAGCAAAGGCAACGCCGCGCTCGTGATGCCAATCGTTTTCGGTGGTGCCGTTTCGGTTAGCGCCATCATCGGACTGTTGCGATTGCACGGTGGCGTCACGATCAGCCCGCTGTTGTGGGTCGGTTTGGTGACCACCGTCGTCGGCGTCACACTGACCGCGATGAACACACCTCACGGTCACGCACCGGCCAAGCCAACGGCCGAAACACCGGTGGTTTCCGCGGCGGATGAATCGCCTGCTGCGACCGACGAGCATGTTTGATGAACCAGCCAAGTGACGCGATGACTGGCGATCCGATGGACCGAGTCCGGGCGATCGATGACCAAGTGGCTCACGTCTGGATGGTGCGAACGTTCTTGAAGCACGCGGACGAGGCGGAAGAGGACGAAGACCTGCGAGACGTGGTTCGCAATCTGTACGACTTCATCTTGGCAGTCGGCCCGGTCGCGGAAGTCGAGGACCCGGCGGTGTACTTGAAGATGGCCAAGAAAAAACTCGGCCGCCTGCGAAAGGCGACCGAGTTGTATGAAGTGATTCAGCCGGAGGTCAGCGGCCACACAAATTTTGCAATGGCCGCCCGGTCGCTGCGATTAGCAGTCGACCGAATCATCTCGCTAGTCAGCGGCCCTGGCTAATCAGCGGCCCTGACTAATCAGCGACTGAGCGTTCAACCGCACCGCACGGAATATCAGACTGATAATTCACTCTCGCTCGGGCGGTTTTATCGGTATGTCACGACCACGGCCCATCACCCGCGGCTAGTGCCGGCGGCTCAGAGAGCCGTGGTTCCATGACACACAAGTCCGCTACCGCGACCAACCTTCCCGCTGAGCGCGGGAAGGTGAAATGCCGCTGCAAGACTTGGCTCTGAAAACAACCCTTACAGTTCAGCGCCGGGTGCTGGTTCACCCAGCGCGTCGATAGGATGGTCAGTCTTGGGTGCTTTGAAGCCCAGCAACAAGATCACGTACAGCACGGCCATCGCTGCGGGAACTAAGGCGGTCATACGGATCGCCATGCGGCTGCCATGCAAGGTTGCTTCGCCGACTGGGCCAGCATCTTCGGCCGCAAATTCCTTGTTCTCGTTCCACCACTTCGCTTGCTCGCGAAGACCGGCGAATGCTTCGCCGTCGATGCCTTCACCAGCGATTTCAACATCCGACATGATCGCCGCACCGTTGTCGGCGATCATGCCTGCTTTGGCTCCGTCGATGCCGGTGATCGCGGGGAAGACTAAGAACTTGTTCTCGTTGGGTGCCTTCACACGAGCGAAGGTTTCGGGATTGTTTTCCTGGATGTACTGCGACGCAAAATAGTCTTGCTTGTAACCAATCCCAGGACCGCCAAGCAGACCGGCCGATGTCATTCCGACGAAACCCATCAGTGCCATCGCAACGGTTGCACTTTGCGGGAATCGCTCGCCCACCACGCCCAACATCGTTGGCCACAGGAACGTCTTGCCGATACCGTAAACGGTTGCCGCCATGAACATGAACGGCACGCTGTTGCCGATGCTGATCAAGTACAACCCAGTGGCTCCGATGATCGCGCTGACCAGCAACAATCCCAGCGACGAAATTCGGTGAACAATCGGGCCTGCAAAGAAACGCAAAGCCGTCATCAGCAGCGACGTGTAGATGAACAATGCCGTGCCCAGGGCAGCACTCTTCAGGATGCCGCCGGTGATCTTGTTGATCCAGCTATCTGTTCCCAATTCAACGTAGCCGACGCACGCATGAGCGATCAGCAGGATGAAGAAGAACGGGACCGCCAAACGAGCGAACATGCCGCCGTAGGAAACCGCCCCGGCCTGGGCATCCGTTTTCGGGAACACTTCTTTTAGCGCGATGAATCCGTAAATTGCTGCCGGAATCAAATATGTCGCCAGCAAGATTTCCCAACCGATGCTGTCCTTCAAGAACACGATCAGTCCGCCCAGCACCAAACCCGCGGGCCAACCGGCGTGCAAAATGTTCAGATAGTGAGTCTTCTGTTCCGGGAACAGCGTCGCCGTCAGCGGGTTGATCACTGCCTCGCAGACCCCGTTGCCGACCGCAAAGATAAACGCGGACCAAAACAGAATCATGTACACCGCGTCCTTCCCGGCCGCGTTGAACACGGGCGTCGCAGAGAACAGCATGATGGCCGAAACAACGTGACACGCCAAAGCGAACAACATCAGCGGCTTATAACCAATCCAGTCAACCAGCAAACCGGCGGCCAGAATGACGAGGCCGAAACCTAGCAGACCACCGCCGGTGATTTGACCGAGTTCGGTCATCGTGAAGCCGTACTTGTTGGACCAAATGTCCAGCAAACCACCACGGACGGCAAAGCCGATACCGGCAGCGATCAGTGCGAGGAAGCCAGCGGCCAGGAGCGTTTTGCGATTTTCCATAGGTGGGTCAAGATAATGAGTATTGGGTAGGGAGCCGGAAATGCTGCCATTCCGGGATAACGGCGTCAAGTCTTCCGCGAGCATTCCGTGAAGAAGATGAACGTAATTCGCCGGGACGTGCGTTGCCACTGTCAGGCTCGCTATACTTAGCCAAGAAGTGAAACTTTTCCCTTCCCCACCTTCTGGCACCTGCCTTTCCCTTTCTGCGGAGAATTCCACCGATGCGTTCGATCCTTACCCTGACACTCGCTTTTGCGACCCTAACTTCGGTGTTCACGACAATGGCTTTTGCTGACAAGCACGAGGGCGAGCATGAGTGCGCGCTCAACTTCAAGATGAAAACAATCGACGGCGAAACCGTTGACCTGGAAGACTACGAAGGCAACGTCGTGCTGGTCGTCAACGTCGCCAGCAAATGCGGTTTGACCAAGCAATACACAGAATTGCAGAAGCTGTACGAAGCCAACAAAGACGCCGGTTTGGTGATCCTGGGCTTCCCTTGCAACCAGTTCGGCGGCCAAGAACCGGGCACCGAAGCTGAGATCAAGACGTTCTGCAGCACCAAGTACAACGTCAGCTTTCCGATGTTCAGCAAGGTCGAAGTCAACGGCGACGGAGCCGCACCGATCTACAAGTACTTGACCAGCAAGAGCGTCAAACCCGTGGGCGATGGCAAGATTAGCTGGAATTTCGAGAAGTTCCTGATCGACCGCGAAGGCAACTTGGTCCATCGTTTCGCTCCACGAACGGCACCCGATGACGACGAATTCGTCGCCGCCGTCAAAGAACAACTGGCCAAAAAGTAATCGAAGTCTCCGCAAACCCGTAAAACAGGCTGCCAGCCTGTATCGGAATCTTCACCCATTTCCCCCTAAGCCAAACAGCCGCAACTGGCCGGGACATTGACGTAGAACAGGCTGCCAGCCTGTTTCGGAAGTTTCAGCCATTTCCCCCCCAAGTCTCCTGGTCGGATCTCTTGGTCGGAAATGGCCTTGGTATTGGTGGTGAGTCGTGGCGGCGGCAAAAACAGGCTGGCAGCCTGTGCTACGTTATTGCCAGCGTTGGCTCTGGGGCGTACGCTTTTCCCTTTCCGCCTCGGGTCTGTGGCGGCATTTCAACGGTGTTTGCCAGCGGGAGCGTGCGCGGTGTCAGGAACTTGTGTTATCGGACTTCAATGGGGCGATGAGGCCAAAGGCAAACTCGTCGATCTGCTGGCTCCCCAATTCGATCTGGTCGTCCGCTATCAAGGCGGTGCCAACGCGGGACATACCGTCGTCGCGGGCAGCGAAACTTACAAACTGCACCATATTCCTAGCGGGATCTTGCACTCGCAGGTCCAAAACCTGATCACGCCCGGCGTCGTCATCAACCCAACCACCATGTTGGACGAAATCGATGGGCTGGCGAAACGCGACGTCAATTGCCGCGCCAACTTGCGGATCAGCGAACGGGCTCACTTGGTGATGCCTTGGCACATGGCCGAAGACAAGTTCATCAACGCGACCAAAGTGAAGGGCGAGTCGATTGGCACGACCAACCGCGGCATCGGTCCCTGCTATCGCGACAAAGTCGGCCGCACCTATGCGATCCGAATGTCGGACTTGATCCAGCCCAACCGCGATGAACGAATCGGCACCGTCGCGCAGCAGAAACTTGACCTGCTGAAAGGCATGGGTGCCCCTGCGGAAGACCTGGACTCGATCGCGCCGGAAAAAGTAGTCGCATTGGCGGCCGGATGGGCCGACCGTTTGCAGGACATGATCGGCGACACGACCGATTTCTTGCTGGACGCCTGTGAAGCGGACAAGCGAATCTTGTTCGAAGGCGCACAGGGCGCGTTGCTGGACATCGACCACGGTACGTTCCCGTTCGTCACCAGCAGCAACAGCAGTGGCGTTGGCGTTTGTGCGGGTGCCGGCGTTCCACCACGCTGGATCAACCACACGTTGGGCGTTTGCAAGGCATACAGCACTCGCGTCGGCGGCGGACCGTTCCCGACCGAATTGGAAAACGAAACCGGCGAGAAGATTCGCAAACTTGGCAACGAGTTTGGTACCACGACGGGCCGTCCACGACGCTGCGGTTGGTTCGATGCCGTTGCGGTTCGTTACACGGCGCGACTGAGCGGCGTGACTCGGCTGGCGCTGATGATGATGGACGTGCTGGCTCACTTTGAAGAACTGCAAGTCTGTGTGGCCTACGAATTGGACGGCAAACGCATCGAACGATTGCCCGCCCACGCAGACCAACTTCGTCGTTGCAAGCCGATCCTAGAAACGATCAAAGGCTGGAACTCGCCGGTCGATGATGTGCGACGCGTGGAAGATTTTCCGCAAGGCGCGCTCGACTATGTCAAACGCATCGAAGAACTGGTCGGCGTGCCGGTTGGCGTTCTGAGTGTCGGTCCCGATCGTGCGCAAACGATCTTCACCGAGGCTGCGGCCGAACTGCAACTCAGTCCAATTGCTTAACGATGGCTGAGCCAGAATCAACGATCGATCGATTGGAAGACATTCCGCCGGCGGACCGACCGGCGCACATCGCAATCATCATGGACGGCAACGGCCGATGGGCGACGTCGCGGGATTTGCCACGAATCGAAGGCCATCGCCGGGGCGTGAACACCGTCCGGATGATCAGCGAGACGTGCGCGGAATTGGGTGTCGAAGCGGTGACGTTGTACTGCTTGTCGAGCGAAAACTGGAAGCGTCCACAGGCTGAACTCGACTTCCTGATGCACTTGCTGGAACAGTATTTGGTCGAGGAACGGCGGACGATCATGGACCAAGGTCTGCGATTGAAAGTGATCGGTCGTCGCGATCGATTGCCACCCGGCGTGATCGAAGAAATGGACCGCACGCTGGAAATGTCGGCGTCAAACCCTGGAACTCAGTTGGTCTTGGCAATCGACTATGGCGGTCGCGACGAGATCACTCGCGCGGCACGCGATCTTGCCGTTGATGTCGCCGCCGGAAAAATCTCGGCCGACTCGATCGACGAAGCAACCTTCGCAAGCCGATTGTCGACAGCCGGACTTCCCGAGATCGACTTGATGATCCGCACGGGCGGTGACATGCGGGTCAGCAATTTCTTGTTGTGGCAACTCAGTTACGCAGAACTGTTTGTGACGGAAACGTGCTGGCCCGATTTTTCGCGAGCCGACTTCCTGGCTGCGATTCGCCAATTCAAAACCAGACAACGTCGCTTTGGCGGGTTGAATGTTAACGAGTAGAGATGCCGGTAGATTTTCCGAAGCTGGCCGTAACGGAAACCGTCAATGGTTGGTCGATTGAATCAGCCGGAACGCGCCAGCGTCCGGTTCTCGCGTCCGGTTCTGCGACGATAACCGTGGGCTAGCGCCCGACGGCTGATCGTTGTTTCTGAACCAACGCATAAATCGACAAATCGTCAACGACTTTCGCTACTGAAGCAAATGCACCAAGGATGATTCGTTTTGTTAGTTGACCGATTACGTTCGTCCGCGATTCTGCTTAGCGTTGTGGCGCTGTTGATTTACCTGGATGCGAATTACTCGCGCGTCGGTGCCGAAGGACTTTGGTTGCTGCCGCTGCTGTTTTTCTTTTCGCTTGGCACGGCGCACGACATGTGTGGACTGCTGACCAAATCGAATCATCCTGTCGCGCGACCCGACGTCATGATCGCCACGGCGCTGGTGACGGTGTCGGCTGCGATTCCGCTGGCGTGGCCGTTGTTTGGATCGGTGTATCCGGCGACGTGCCCAATCGGACGACTTGGCTGGATCGTGATCGCGGGTGTCGGCGCGACGTTCTTGATCCTGATGCGCGAGATGAATCGTTACGCGAAAGGCGAATCGGGGATCATCGAGCGAACAAGTGCGGCGGTGTTCGTGTCCCTGTATGTCGGGTTGCCGATGGCACTGCTTGTTTCGCTGCGAACGATGGGCGATGGCAACTGGGGATTGGCAGCTTTGATCACGATGATCGCAACGACCAAGTCCGCCGACGCGGGCGCTTACTTCAGTGGAAAGACCTTTGGCAAACATAAACTGGTTCCTCGGCTCAGCCCCGGAAAGACACGCGAAGGCGGCATTGGCGGCATCGTGGTTTCGACGATGGTTGCGTTTGCCTGCCTGACGTGGCTTTTTCCTGCGATCGCCGGAACCGCGGCCGGACCGGTGGCGACGCCGTCGATTCCGGGACTCGACCAGCCGATTTTTGGTGCATTGCTGCTCGGGCCACTGTTGGCGATCGCTGGAATGATCGGCGATTTGGCTGAATCGCTGGTGAAACGAGCGGCCGGCGCCAAGGACAGCGGCGGATTGCTGCCGGGTTTAGGAGGAGTGTGGGATGTTACGGATTCGCTGATTTCGGCGGTCATGCCAGCGATGCTGTGCTTTGCCGCCGGTGTCGGCAGCTAGACGCCCCCCCTCTGCAGGCTGTTCACCACTCGTCAAACCAGGGCTGCAATGATTTATTGCCCGACAGCTCGACTGTGTACAATTACAATTCACGTCTGAACAAACATTCCCCACCAGGCGACTCATGACCGAAGCCACGCTTTCGATCACCGATCCCAGCGAAATCCTGATTCTGTTCGGGCCTCGCGACCAGCATCTTCGTAAATTGCGGCGTTTGTTTGACGTCAGCATCACCCAGCGTAACGGCCAAGTCCTGATTGCCGGTGATGAAGATGGCGTCCAAAAAGCGACGCGGACGCTGGAAAAGCTGCGTCACTTGAGCCGCAAACAGGGCGAATTGTCGGCTGGCGATGTCAATAAAGCTGCGATGGAAGAAGGCGCGATCATCGAGGGTACGGTTCCGGCCGGACCGATCGGCGAAGAAATCCAGATCCAACATGCCGGCCGACGGATCAAGCCACGCACCCGCGGCCAGGCCCAGTACGTTGATGCGATCCGGGCCCATGATTTGACCTTCGCGACTGGCCCGGCTGGCTGTGGGAAAACGTACTTGGCAGTCGCGATGGCCGTCGAAGCCCTCCGTGCTGGCGCGATCCGTAAAATTGTGCTGGTCCGCCCAGCCGTCGAGGCGGGCGAGAGTTTGGGGTTCCTGCCAGGGGATTTACGCGCCAAACTGAACCCTTATCTGCGACCATTGATGGACGCGCTGGGGGAAATGGTGGATTACAACCAAGCCCGCAGCTTGATGGAAGAGGACGTCATCGAAATCGTGCCGCTGGCCTACATGCGTGGACGAACCTTGAATGACGCCTTCATCATCTTGGACGAAGCGCAGAATACGACCGTAGCTCAGATGAAGATGTTCTTAACTCGAATGGGTGAGCACAGCAAAATGGTAGTCAGCGGCGACGCGACTCAGTTGGACTTGCCGCGCGGCGTTACCAGCGGGCTGCGTGATGCGGTTCGTCGGCTATCAAAGATTGATGCAATCGGTGTTGTGGCGCTGCAAGCCAGCGATATCGTGCGTCACAAATTGGTCCAACAAATCGTCGAAGCCTACGATGACGACGATGCCAAGAGCGAAGCCTCACGAACAGGGAACACCAACGACCGATCGTAGATACGATCGGTTCGACTGCCATGAGCGGTGCAAACAAAAATCGAACTCGCCAAGAACGCGTCGAGTCACTCGGAATCCAAAAACCACGTTGGATCCAGTGGTGGCAAAACAGCGACAAGGCGGACCTGTACTCGCGTATCGGCATCGCCGTGATCGCAGCCGTAGTGGTGCTGTTGGTGTGCGAAACGTGGCGACCACCGTTCGCCTATCGGCTCAACGCGATCCCAGCCCGCGATCTGATCAGCCGCGTGACTTTCGACGTTCCCAATGTTGACGAAACCAAGACGCTGCAAGATCGCAAGCGCCGCGAACAACTGGCCTTCTATCGCAATCGTCCTCAGCCGATCGACCAACTCAACGCGGCTCTACGCGACCAATTATTCTTGGTTTTGAGCGCACCGTCGTTCGACCGATTGACAGAAGAAGAGCGGAACGCGTTCGCGCAATTTTACGAAGACGACGAAACGGATCCCAACGACACTCCGGCGATTCGCTTTTCGATGTTGAAAACAGTGTTGGCGTCCGACCCGGAACTCAAGACGCTCGACGACGCAATCAAAGTTGCGATGCGAGACAATTATCGGTATGGCCTGATCATGGCTCTGCAGCACTTGCCCGAACAAGGCAGCCAAGAACGGATCAAAGTTTTTCCCGTTGGCCGACCAGACGAAGTCGAATTTGTCGAAATCGCTGACGCCCGAATCGCTCAAGCAGGCGTTGCCCTGGCCAAGCGTCTTCGAGAACAGTTTCGCACAAAGTTCCCAGCCGACGATTCGCAAAAAGTATCCGGCATGATCAGCGACTGGATCGTGTCGCGATTGCCAAAGTACGAAACCTTGGAATACGACGACGCGCTTAGCGAACAAGCGCGTCAAGCGGCGGCTGAATCCGTCGTCCCCGTGATGACGACATTTCGCCACGGCGAATCAAAATTAGCCGAGGCCGGCAAGTCGCTGCGAGAATCCGAGATCCGTTTGCTCAAACGCGAATGGGACGAACTGGTCAGCAAGATGCAGTGGAGCGACAAGGCGATCCGCATGGTCGCTTATGCCGGCATGATCGCGGCGCTGTACCTGTTATGCGCGGCCTACATATTCTTTGTCGACGACAAACGTCTGCTGCTGGATCGATTCAAACTGACCCGAATGTTGGCAGTGATGGTGATCACGATTGGACTTGGCTACTGGGTTTCCGGCGATCGTTGGCGAGGTGAATTAGTGCCGCTTGTGATGGCGTCGATTTTGACCGCCGTCGTTTACGGACGCGAATTGGCGTTGTTGCTGATGACGGCGGCGTGCGTCAGCGTGACGTTGCTGTTGGGGGCCGATTTGGCGGAACTGGTAACACTGGCGGCCGCCTGCACGAGCTGCATTCTGTTGCTTGGCCGCATTCGAACCCGCACTCACTTGCTGTACATCGGCGCAACGTCGGCCGTGATCACCGTGCTGACGGTTGTGGGTGTTGGCATTGTGACAGGACAAACTTTATCGATTGGTGCGCCGATCGCGGGGATCGATTCGCTTTACCGAGGCCCACAATTCGACATGGTCGTTTGGGGACTGTTCAAAGAAGCGTTTTGGTCGGGATTCTGCATTCTGGTTTCGGCCAGTGCGATGACGCCGCTGTTACCACTGGTCGAAAAAGGTTTCGGCGTGCAAACGGACCTCAGCCTGCTTGAACTCGGCGACGCCAGCCACCCGCTGCTGCGACGTTTGGCTCAGCGTGCGCCGGGTACCTACAATCACTCGATCAACGTCGCGTCGATCGCCGAAGCTGCTGCGGATTCAATCGGTGCCAATGGTTTGCTGGTCCGCGTGGGCGCGTATTTCCACGACATCGGCAAGATGTTCAAGCCAGAGTACTTCATCGAAAACCAATCAGCCGGCATCAACCAACACGACTCGTTGCAGCCGGCGATGAGTACACTGGTTATCATCGCCCACGTCAAAGACGGCGCCGACTTGGCTCGCAGCCACCACCTGCCCGAACCGATCATCGACTTCATCGTGCAACACCACGGCACAACGCTTGTCGAGTATTTCTATCGGGAAGCAGCCCGGCGCAGCGAAGAAGACCCGAATGGCGAAACCGTCAACGACAAGGATTTTCGCTATCCCGGCCCGAAACCGCAAACTCTCGAAGCAGCCGTGATGATGTTGGCGGACACGATCGAAAGCGCTAGCCGCACATTGGTTGACCCCACGCCTTCGCGTATCCAGAACTTAGTCGACGCGATTGCCAACAAGAAAATGAGCGACGGGCAATTCGATGAATGTGGGCTGACGTTCAAGCAACTCGACCGAATTCGCCGTTCACTCGTCAAATCCCTCACCGCGATCTATCACGCACGTGTCAAATACCCCGGACAACAATCGGCTTGATGCCGGCAACGATCTTGATGCCGACCCTTTCGAGATGCAGCCGTCCTCGGACGGCCCAACCAGCAACATCGAAGTCGCCAGCAAGATCGAAGTTGAAATCACTGTCGATCCTCAAATCTCCCGCGCGATCAATCAACCGCTGATGGTACGCGCCACCATCGCTGCCGCCGCGACACGCGGTTTCACCGCCGGCCAAATCGGCGTACGAGTGACTGATGATCCAGCGATTCGTGCAATCAACGCCAAACACTTGGGCCATGATTACGCAACCGACGTGATCAGTTTTGGCTACGAAGCTGAATCACCCTACGTCGAAGGCGAACTTGTCGTCAGCATCGACACAGCAATCAGTCGGGCTGCCGAACTCGGATGGCCTTCCGAGCATGAATTGGTTTTGTATGTCGTCCACGGAACGCTGCACATCTGTGGCATGGACGATCACGACAACAACGACCGCCAAGCGATGCGGTCGGCCGAGACCGAAGTGATGACGCGTCTAGGCATCCCCGATATCCTGCGTTTTGGCGCGGATACTCAGCACGATTTTGAAAGCACGATGGACCACTCAGGCCCCGAGGTTCAATCGTGAACGATGTCATAGGATGGTGGGCGTGTTCGTTTGTCGGCTTCACCCTTAGCAGCATCGGCGGACTCGGTTGCGAATTACTGGACCGCTTTGCTGGCCGGTCGCTCGAAGCCTACTGCCGATTAAAAAAGAACCGCGATCGCTTTGGCGCCGTTCTTGATCACCAAGACGCCGCCATCGAAGGCAGCGCGTATCTGGGGATGATTGGCACGGTCGTGTTCTTGATTTGTGGTACCGGTGCCGTGTTCGCCGGACCGCCCGAACTAACCATCCAGCGGTTGGTGACCTGGGGCGTGTGCGCCGGCGGATTGATGACGTTGATCCACGTCTGGGTTCCCAATTCGGTGACCCGGTTCGCCTCAACACCAGTCCTGTATCACTCGTGGCCATTTTGGCGCACCCTTTCGATCGTGATGCGTCCCCTGGCCGCACCTGGTCAATTGATCGACTTGGTCGCGCGTCGCTTGATGGGCACGGAAGAAAACGAGGACGAAGAAGAAGAGCAACTTGAGGACGAAATTCGAACGATCATCACCGCCGGCACGCGCGAAGGCTACTTTGGCCCCGGCGTTCGCGAAATGATCCAAGGCGTGATGACGCTGCACGATGACACGGTCGGCCACATCATGACGCCACGCGGCGATGTCGATGCGATCGATGTGGCGTGGGGGTGGGACAAAGTGTTGGCAGATATCGTCGAAGCCGGCCGAACTCGATTCCCGGTCTATTCGGGCACACTCGATAACGCCATCGGAATCCTGTACGTCAAAGACTTGCTGCCATTCTTGGTGGCCGGGTCAACGCCTGAAAAGCAGTTGACCGAAATCATGAGGCGGCCTTGGACAGTGCCAGACAACCGCAGTGTCGAGTCGATTTTGCGAGAGTTCCTGCACAGCCGGTCTCATATGGCAATCGTGCTCGATGAGTTCGGCCAAACCGCCGGCGTCGTCACGATCGAAGACGCTCTCGAAGAAATCGTTGGCGAAATTGTCGACGAATCGGACGAGGACGAAGAGTTCGGGATCCACATCATCGACGAAGATACGGTCGAAGTTGACGGACGGGTGATGATCGACGATCTGAACGAAACCGCCGGTTGGGAACTGCCCGAGAGCGACGATTACGAAACGGCGGCGGGATTCGTGCTGTTTCATTTTGGCGCCATTCCCGAGGAAGGCCAACGCTTTACGATCAATGACGTCGAAATCGAGATTATGAGTGCGACCAATCGGAAGATCGAATCCATGCGAATCCGCTTGGCAGGCGGTGAAGACCAAAAGGTCGGGTAACGGTTCACCAGGGATCGTCACCCCAGGCCCAGTCTGATTGCCGCTCACTTGATGCACCGCTAAACTAGTCCCGGCGGAAAACCGAGATCAGCAACACCCTAAAAACCGATTCTTTGGAAGCGTGAATGACCATGAAAGTCGACCTAACAACCGAAGACGCCGGTACCGCCCGAGTTGTCTACGATGGGCAGGAATTTGATCTGCCGGTGATCGTAGGAAGCGAAGGCGAGAGAGCGATCGACATCAGCAAGTTGCGTGGTTCGACCAACCTGATCACCCTCGATGAAGGTTTCGTCAACACAGGATCAACCCGCAGCGCGATCACATTCCTGGACGGTGAAAAAGGAATCCTACGATATCGCGGCTATCCGATCGAAACGCTGGCGGCAAAATCCGACTTCATCGAAACGGCTTACTTGCTGATTTACGGCGAATTGCCAAGTGAAAAACAAGCGTTGGATTTCCGATCCGGCATCCGTGAACACACGATGATTCACGAAGACATGCGATCGTTCTACAACGGCTTCCCACGCGATGCTCACCCGATGGCGATCTTGTCGTCTGTGGTTGGTGCCCTGTCGACGTTCTATCAAGACTCGATGGATTTGAACGACGAGAAACAAGTCGAAATTTCGATCTATCGCTTGCTCGCCAAACTGCCAACCATCGCAGCCTACAGCTACAAAAAGTCGATGGGCCAACCGTTCATCTACCCGAACAATGAACTGAGCTACTGCGAAAACTTTTTGCACATGATGTTTGCGACTCCGGCACGCGACTACATGGTCGATCCGGATTTCGCCGAAGCGCTGAACTTGCTGTTGATCGTTCACGCCGACCACGAACAGAACTGCAGCACGTCGACCGTCCGCATGGTCGGCAGCAGCAACGCGAACCTCTTTGCGTCCATCAGCGCCGGCATCGGCGCGTTGTGGGGACCACTGCACGGCGGTGCCAACGAAGCCTGCGTCAACATGCTCGACTCGATCGCCAAAGACGGTGGCAATGTCGAAAAGTATGTCGCGATGGCCAAGGACAAACAGAACGGTTTCCGCTTGATGGGTTTCGGTCACCGCGTCTACAAGAACTTTGATCCACGCGCAACGATCATTCGCGCGAGCTGCGAGAAACTGCTGGCGAAGCTAGACCTGGATGACCCGTTGTTCGAAGTCGCACAGAAGCTAGAAGAAGTCGCGTTACGAGACGAGTACTTCATCGAGCGAAAGTTGTACCCGAACGTCGATTTCTATTCGGGCGTGATTTACCGAGCACTCGGAATCCCAGTCGCAATGTTCACCGTTCTGTTTGCGATCGGACGCTTGCCCGGATGGCTGGCACACTGGCGTGAAATGCACGCCAACCCAGGCACGCGAATCAATCGCCCGCGCCAGATCTACACCGGATCAACCGAACGCGAATTCACCGCGATCGAGAATCGATAAAGACCGGCACACCCATCGTGGCCCTGCGACTCCGCTCGCTGGGTGTACGAAGTGCATGATGAACTGCTTTGC
>JBAUHR010001040.1:0-4301 GCA_049680385.1 Rubripirellula sp.
TGCTGCTCAAGCAAAGGCTTGCAATCCGGGCAATCGGTGGTGATCTTGGGCACATCCATGACCCGCAAATTCTGGTCGATTCACCGCAAATTCACCAACACCACTTTTTCGCTCGGTAAACAAGTACTATTTTTCATTGTTGCGTTTTTCGGACTCGCATGGCCTGCCCTCGCTGGCGATGTCTGCAGTGCAAGGCACTTCAAAGCCAGCGAGATGCAAGGTGCGGGAGAACGCATGGAGGATCGAACGGTCGAGTTGACGCCCAACCAAAGAAAGATCCTCAAAGCGGATTTAGACTCGCGCAACTCTACGGGCGACCAGTCACTAGCGCCGCTGCACGCCCTAATCGCGACCGAAGACGAAGACGTGCCCTATCTTCAATTCGTTGAGCTTCTTGGCTCACCAATCGTCCTCCAGGAATTCCGACGTCACCAGGATCCGCTTGTGCGGTTTCGGGTCAACTTGCGTCTTGCTGCATCAGGTGACATCGACTCCGCGAAATTGCTTTGCAAACTCTTTAATGATGACTCTGTTCAACTGTTTGACGCCCGGGCGATCAGAACGATGCTGTTAGACATTGGGATCCAGCCGGAGAATACCGGACCAAATGAGATTGTCGAGCATTTGCAATCTTTGCGGTCGGGTTCGATGGACATGAAAACGGGAGATCCTATTGCCGACTTCGACGCAATCGACACTGATGGGATTTCTTTCAAGCTGAGCGATTTCCGTGGTAAAACTGTGTTTATTCATTTCTGGGCAACAAATTGCGCGCCGTGCATGGCCCAGATGCCGGAACTGAGGAAACGGCTTGCCGCGCTTGACCGGGAGAATCTAATAGTCCTATTTGTCAGTCTCGATTATGACAAAGAAGCTGCAAAGCAGGCTCAGCAAGAGCTGAAGATTCCGTGTCGCCACGTTTGTGATGGACTATCCGTAGGCGGTGCCATTGCAAGACATTTTCGCATTGATCGTATGCCTGTCGACGTCATCATTGATCCTGACGGTAAGTTCTTTGCCTACCATCTAAGCTCGCTTGAACGTGCGACTAAGATTCAGAAGACGGCAGAACCATGACATGCACGGGAGGACGGCTTGCACGGTTTTTGAAGTGGAGAATTTGTTGTCCGTCCCCTGTGATGTCTACCGTTCGCCGACTAATGGCTCAACACAATTGGTTTAGCGTCAGCCATCAAGACGCCCCTTATGTCCGTGAAGATTGTCGTCCGCGAGGGCGAGACGATCCAAGAGGCCGTTCGACGATTCCGCACCGCTTGCCGTCACTCTGGTTTGCTAACCGGTCGCTACGTCCGAATGCACGACCGAAACCGACAGCGATACTTCTATGAATCCAAGGGCGTAAAGCAACGTCGCAATCGCCACATCGCGGCCATGCGCAGACGGTTGCCGTAAACACTTTCATAGTGACAAATTTACAATCAGCGCAACGGTTGTTTTTGCACCACGTCCGCGCGCCGCGAGCTGGATTTGCTGGCGATCGATGTGCGCGGTACGATCGGTGTGAACGTCGTCCAGTTTTGGTCGATTCTCAACCGCTGCAATTGCGGCGAACCATCCGATGCACCGAAGGACCGGTGGTCAGTTTTCACGAATGGATGCCCAACTCCCGGTCCTCGGTGATCGGTACCGTTCTGCCAATGAGTTCGACACCTGTACGGCATTATCGTGTGACTGAAATTCGACTCTACCAAACGCTGTTTTTGATGATCATGCTGCTGATGCCGCAAGGATGCTCATTGCTGGATCCAGAGCCGATCTCGATTCCGCGTGGCAACCCAATCTCAATCGACCAGATACCAGCATCAGTTGTTGCACCAGGAAGCCTGCCCGATGGGACGACTGCAGAGCAATATGGCGACAACGGTTGTTTCCGAATCGAGTATCCGAATGGTAAGATCGACATTCTGGACTCCCAAGGGTCGTTCCAAGGCGGTCTATTGTAATTCAAGTCCTGCGGTCATCAGGACTGAAGGCAGAACCATGAGATGCACGCGAAGTACGGCATCGGGTTTTTACAAATGGAGATCACAATGGCCGTACTCGGTGATCTCGGCCGTTATCGCGTCGGGGGCGATCGTTCAGTGCTCGTGATTGGTACGCTTGATCCAGGGGCGTGATTGGTGCGCTCGAGTTGTGCTCGATCCGGCACGGTGATTTCAGTGCTCGATTCAGGATAGGAGACTTCACGTGATGACGGCAGGGCAAACCAATTGCCGATCCAAGCACGGACGTTGTGGGCCGGATCGAGATCGTGAGCAAACTGATTGCATCCGTGACTCGCCTGCGGTATTATGGATGCCTCGGAGCCCATCATCGGTGGATTCCGGAGCGACCCGCTAACCATCGCGTGAACCGGAGAACGCGAGTTAAGCGATTTGGCTGCCAGAGACTTTCCCGCGCGTTCCCGGTTACGCATAACGTTCGCCGACAGAAGAGGCATCCATTCGCGTGAATCCGTACGACGCACCGAATCACACGACCGCCAAGAATCGTTCATTCTCGTTGTGGCATCACGTCCTTGCTGCCTCGCCGTCATTACTGCCGTTGTTGACACTCACAATCGTTGCGGCTGTGGTCTTGCTTGAACGTGACTTCAATGTGCGGGGCGCGATCTTGGGTTCGACCGAAACTCCGATGGGAGTGTTGTTTACAATGTCGGCATTCATGACATTCGCCAGCATTGGATGGATGCCGGTTGGATTGGTACTTTCAATACTGCTATCATTCAGACTCCCGCGATTGATTCACCGTATCGCATACCCAACCGCATTCGGTGCGGCGTGTGTTGCATGCATCGGTTTTGTCGTACTCGATCCGGACGGCATGTGGACGTACTACATGGACTGATGCGGCGAACCATCGGTTGCAACGGAGCGGCGGTGGCTAGCTTTTCCGTCTGCTTGCACGTCGTTCGCCGCCGCCCGCTGAACCGTACCGTTACCCGACATAGACTGCTTGGTTGTCCTCGCCTACTCCGTCAATAATTGGTCCTTTTTCAGAAACCGTATCCCCGCACAGGAGAGCAGAAATGAACCGAAGAGACACGCCGGCCACCAATAGCCGTTTTCCGGCTCGCTCAATATTAGCTCTACTATTGTTTACGGGCTTACTGCTGATTGCTTTCCAGCTGTATCAACAGAACCAAAATCTACAACGTACGATCGAGACGCTAACCTCGCGAGTCGAGCATCTAGAAGCGTCTGGCGAACATGCGGAAGCAAAATTCGAGAAACTCGTAACGTACGTTAGCGATGAGCCTGTTCTCCGGGTTCCTTGAGCTTCTAGCTTTCACGATGCCACAAAATCGACGGATAACCATCGCGTGCACCGGAGAACGCGAACTGAGCGTTTTGGCCGTTAGAAACTTTCTGGCACTGGTAAGCTAGTGCGGTGCTGGAAAAACTATTTTAGCCCTGCCAGTTTGCATACCAAGCTGCTGCTGCGGAAAGGAATGCAAATACTGCACCGGCGACAGACACCCAAAAGTTCTTAGAGGCTTGATCCGAAATCCTCTTGTCAACTTCGTCCATAAATTTCATTTTCAATACCTCATTTGTGCACAGACCGTTTATTTCCTCAACGAATTCTTCGCACGGCAACTTTGCGATTGCAATGGCATAGCCTTTCTTTCCATTTGCTCGCTCTTGCATGTCGACGCCACCTGCACATAGCGGCGTGTCGTCGTACAAGTTGTAGGCACTTGCCCCCGCAGCTTTAGGGATCGTTCCATTTCCCCTGTACGCAACGTCGGCAGATACTAGCTGCCCTGTCTTAGCTTCCCTCAATCTAAGGAACGTGCAATCAACACACTTGCGGAGTTCGCATTCGTTAGCCATCTCTACCCCTCCAGGATTTGCCTAATGGAAACAGCATTATTGACGATTCCCGCCGCCTGTGCAGGCGTGGTGCGTTACGAATCCACGCATTGCACCACCTGAAAGTCGCGGTAAAATACGCCTGTCAGACAACCCTGAATCGTTCTGGCGTTTGATTAAAAAGCTTGATGGCATGGGCAGTTCTCACCAACAAACGGCACGTTGGCGTTTACCGTCAAGGAGCGGTGGTCGAGTGGTTTAAGACACCGGATTGATAATCCGGCAAAGGTCATAGCTGATTGTTTCATGCAGCAAAAAGCAAAAGGTGGCACCCAACGCTGATAATGATTTTGAAAGAGTGAGATAAGTCTTGATGCGACAACGGCTTTTGGTTTGAAATGCGGGTTACCACACTCGCCACCTCAAACCCGAATGGATTGCCGGGATGCCGCATCAAGACAAGGA
>JBAUHR010001041.1:0-3211 GCA_049680385.1 Rubripirellula sp.
CCGTGATGCGGCTGAGTCAGACCGGGCTGAAGGTGCAATTCCTGATGGCGATAGCCATTGTCGGAGACCAGCACCACGTATGTATTGTCCGCGATTCCGAGCGCATCGATGCGATCCAGTACGGCACCGATGCGTCCGTCGAGGTCATCGGCCATTCCAAGCCAAACCGCAGGATCATCGCCGAGGCGAATCGTGTCCTTGTGTTTGTTGTTTGCATTGTACCAATCCTGAACCAATTCGTGGTTGGCGTATTTCTCTCGCGTGACGGGCAAGCATTCCTGACCCGCGTGCATCGCGTAATGTGAGATCTGCAGATAGAAAGGCTGGTCTGCTTTGACTTGCTGCTCCATGAAACCAATCGCCTTCTCGGTAACGCTGAACATCAACTTCGGATCGGTCAAATTCTCGGGCAGTCGTCTCGGTTTCTGTTCCCCATCTTTGGCAAAACTGCTCAACGTGTTGCCCGGCTTGTTGCTGGTGTCACCATCGTGCAGCACGTACCCCTCGTCGCCGGGATCGCCTCGCATGTGCCACTTGCCAATGTGCGCACTGACGTAGCCGAGTGGCTTCAGTGCTTCGGGGATCGTCACTGCATCGGCGTCGATGGTCATGTCCGAGACGCAGGGAATCACTGGGAAATCCGGATAGCCTTTCGCGTCGAAGTACTCTTGCCTGCCGTCGTTCATGAAGACCGTGAAGCCATTCCGCGGCGAGGACTGTCCCGTCTGAATGCAAACTCGCGACGGTGAACACTGCGGCGACGCATACGCGTTCGTGAACTTCATGCCCTCACGAGCCAGTCGCTCGACGTTCGGCATCTGCAGCACCGGCATCCGTGAGTTATCCATGCCATCGTGCATCGGGACTGGAGTGCCATTCCAGGCCCAATCGTCGATAAACAGTAACACGACATTCGGCTTCTCGGCGGCGAACAGCATTCGTGGCGTGCCGAAACACGCCGCTGCGGCGACGAAAAACGAACAAATGAATTGGAGATTTTTCATGAGAGAGTTTGTTTCCATGGGTGCGTTCAGTCCTGCTTGTCTTTCGTCTTGGTGTATTTCGTGGGCAGCGTGGCGACCCAGGCTTTTACTTTGGCAGACAACTGTTTCACGATGACTGGATGCTGCGCAGCGACGTTGTTGCTTTCGCTGGGGTCGATCGATAGGTCGTAAAGGTCCGGTGCGCCGCGTTGTTTGCGTGGAAGATGGAGCTTCCATTTTCCGTCTCGCATGGCAGGTGTGCTGCCGGGGGCGCTGGTCTTCCAGAACAGTGGTTTTGTTCGCTCGCGATCGGTACCGAACCAGATATCGGAGATGTCTTCACCATCGAGTTCGTTCGGTAGTCTTTCGACTCCGGAAATGGCACAAAGCGTCGGCATCCAGTCAATAAACGAGCATGCATTTTGCGTATCGACTCGACCGGCTTCGACTTTGTCGGGCCAGCGGATGATAAACGGAACGCGTGTGCCGCCTTCGTACTGTTCGTGCTTGCCGCCACGAAACTCACCCGCATAGCCGAGCATGTTGTTGGAGTATTCTGTGGTACCTTGCTTGCCGAGCACCACCGGTGCTGGCCCATGGTCGCTGGAGAAGACAACGATCGTGTTTTCTCGCAGCCCAAGTTTGTCGAGCGTCTTCAGCAGACGATCGACGTTGCGATCGATCTGATAGACGTCGCCGAGGTACTGACGCATCGAATCGTCGAGATCGTTGCTGATCTTCTGGCTTTCATCGAACTTGTGCTGCATGGTCTGGGAAAAATCTTTCCGGTCGACAGTGACATCGCTGAATTCCGCGACGAGTCCCTCAGGTGTGTTGACGGGAAAATGAGTCGCGTGTCCCCACACGTTGACGTAGAACGGCTCTTCCTTATTTTCTTTAATGAAGTCGATCGCTGCCGTATAAAGGTCGTCGTCGCGTCCGTTGTCACCGGTCGTCTTGTCGCGACTCTTGCCGATCACTTTCACGGTATCGATGCCGTAAGTGCCGTCCGCTTCGTCCGGTCCAATATGCCACTTGCCGAAGTGGCCTGTTTGGTAGCCGCGTTTCTTGAGCAGTTCGGTGATCGTCACGCGGTCGCCGAAACCAAAATCGGCTGCATACTTCGGGAATCGAGCCGGGAACAGGCCTGTCATCAGTCCGGTGCGGCTTGGGTTGCAGGTCACGCCCGTCACATAGAACTGCGTGAACCGAGTTCCCTCCTTAGCCAGTTGGTCAATCGCGGGCGTCTTCGCGTAGGGATGGCCGTAGCAGCCAAGGTCGCCGTAACCAAGATCGTCAGCAAACATGAAAACGATGTTCGGCGGCCGTTCAGCGTATGCCGGCAAAGCAACCACGAAAAACACGAAGCACACGAAAAGAGAGGGGCGAAAGGAATGTCGATTAGTGGGCATTTCGGTATTCTATTGAAGGAAGTTCTGTGGACATTTTTCGCGGGCCAAAGGCCCAGGCATTTGCCTAGCCCAGGCCAACGGCCTGGGACTATGAGATTTCATGGAATTGAAGGGCCAACGGCCCGGCCATTCGCAAAACTCAGTCCTATTGTTGGAGGTAAATGGCCGGGCCGTTGGCCCTAACGAATCTCTTTCTTACGAATACCCAGGCCGATGGCCTGGGCTAGGCAAATGTCTGGCCCTTTGGGCCGAGTTGCGTGTGATGGCAGGTTCATTCGATGTTGTTTTTCAGTTCCTGTTTTTTCTGTCGATGTTCTTTGTCTTCGGTCGTTGTGCGGCGATGGCACTTGTTTCTGATTTGGCGAGATGCTTTCGCATCATTTCAAGCGTCGCATTGTGCTTCGACGAATTGGCGAGATTCGTTTCTTCGTACGGATCGAGTGACAGGTCGTAAAGCTCTTCTCCCGTGGACCAATGTGTGTAGTGGTGACGCTGTGTGCGGATCGCTTTGCCAAGATGTTCTCCTCGGGTCACCACGGTGTAGGCGACTTCTTTCCCGGCGGATTGAGGGTCCTTTAGCATGCTCACAAGGCTTTGCCCCTGGAGTTCAGCAGGTGGCGTGATTTCACACAGCTCCGCGAGCGTTGGGAACAGATCGATCAACTCAACAAGCCCATCGCTCGATGTACCCGGTGTTGTCGACACAGATCCGATCCCCTCGGGGACACGAACAATCAAAGGCACGCGGTCGCATTGCTCAAACAGCATGACTTTGCCCCACATAAACTTCTCCCCAAGCAGGTAGCCGTGGTCAGA
>JBAUHR010001042.1:0-7052 GCA_049680385.1 Rubripirellula sp.
TTGCGTGTCACGACAATCGTACGGCGCCCCGGCAACGGCCGACCGATGGAATCGTAGGTTTTTCGCCCCATGACCAAAACGCCGCCCATGGTCATCGATTTGAACCGCATCAAATCGGCTCGCAGCCGCCAAGGCATGTCGCCATCAAGGCCGATGGTCCCATTGGCAGTCATCGCAACGACGGCGATCACCGCAGGCTCAGCGTCTTTCGCATCCAAACCAGCATCCACTCCGGCGCCCCGCTGTATCGATTTCGATCCCATGGCGTTTTAAACCGCAACCGGCGCTTTGATCGTTGGATGGGGGTCATAGTCGACCAGCGTGAAGTCTTCGTACTGGAAACCGTCGACCGATCCCGGACTGGAACTGATCTGCAATTTGGGCAGCGGTCGTGGATGCCGCGAAAGTTGTTCGCGAGCTTGATCAAAATGGTTCCGATACAGATGCACGTCGCCAAACGTATGAACGAATTCACCCGGCTTTAGACCTGTGACTTTCGCCATCATCATCGTCAGCAACGCATAGCTGGCGATATTGAACGGAACGCCCAAGAACATATCGGCACTTCGCTGGTAGAGATGGCACGACAATCGATCGCCGCTGACGTAGAACTGAAAAAGCACGTGACACGGTGGCAGCGCCATGTGCTGGACTTCGCCGACATTCCACGCCGACACGATCAGGCGCCGGGATTGCGGATTAGTCTTGATTTCGTTCTGGACCCACGCGATCTGATCGATCGTCGTTCCGTCAGGCTTCGGCCAAGAACGCCATTGGTGCCCATAAACAGGGCCAAGGTCACCGTTTTCATCGGCCCATTCGTCCCAGATCCGAACTCCGTTGTCCTTCAGATATTTAATGTTCGTGTCGCCACGCAGAAACCACAACAGCTCGTGAATTACCGATCGAACGTGGATTTTCTTGGTAGTCAGCAAAGGAAATCCGTCAGCCAAATCGAACCGCATTTGACGGCCAAATAGCCCGCGAGTCCCAACACCCGTTCGATCATCGCGATCAAGCCCGTCGTGAAGGACTTCATCAAGGAGTTGAAGATAGGTTCGCATGTGAATGAGTCGATCAGAAGAGTTTAGCCGGGCTACGAAACCAATTCTTTCAACAAGCCGAGCATTGCTTGGCCTATTGAATCGTTGGCTTTACCCAATCAAGGGTCCAATGGCGGTCGCTCGTTATTTGAACGCACGAAGCACCCGCTCCCAACCCCTGAATCCCAGTTCCGGCCGCGATTTCATGAACCTCGTCGATCGATAATGCAGCCCACAATGATTGCCGAAGCAATTGCTTGGCGGCCGCGGTGTGGCCATCGCCATGAATCGAAACCAGCGATTCGATTTCAGCTTCCGATTCAGGACGAAACAGGTCGCGAATGAACACTCGGCCGCCTGGACGAACCAAACGCACCGCGGTGGCGATTCCAAGGCTAGGTTCGTCCAAATGGTGCATGACACTGTTGGACATCACGGCGTCCGCTATCCCATCGCCGTACACGGACATGTCGGCAATGTCTGCCTGTTCAAGCTGAATCCGGCCCAGCATCCCAGCGATGTCGATTTCAATTTTTGCGATCTCCAACATTTCGACTTCAAGGTCGACCGCCAAGACCTCGACATCGGGATGCGCCTGACAAAGCAGGATGGGAATCTGGCCTGGGCCGCAGCCCAAGTCGATCACCCGCGGCCCAGCCATTGCGGACGTGTCCCGGGCATTGCACTGGCCGCTCAAAAAGTCGTCAACAAATTGCTGGTTGATCGCCAAGTGGTCCATCGCGAAGTACTCGTCGGCGTCGTCGCGGGCGTTGTCGGGCTTGGGCTCGGGGACTCGTGAAAGTGTCATCGGCGGTACATCCATTTGCGGGGTTTCGCGTCGCCCAGAAACGCTGCTGGGTTGGCCGGGAAATACTTTTGCTGTCATAAGAGTGCGGGAATCCAGCGTGTTTCACGCTTCTTTTTCCGCAGGCGAAAACCGGGATGGTCACCGCTAGAAAAGGCAGCAAGGAACATTTGACCACCTTAGACCCAACATTGACATTCTATGCGGTGAGCCGCACCCCCTTCAGCGGACTCGGGCGTAAGATAAACAACGTTGGATTTTGGGAAAATAGTAGGGATTCTGACACTTATAGGGATTAAAGTCTGTGTCTGGATCTGGCGGGGGGGACCGCGTTACGACACGGTTTGTTTGGTGATCATGCGATCACAGCACACCAAACCCGCATTCACAACTACCGTTCATACCGTAAAAGACATCGATTTCTAATGGACCGCAATCATCTCGCCACGAGCGTCGGCCATGCCGATTCCCACCGCGTGGAATCCGCAGACGCTTTCAATTCCGACGCTTGGTCGACGGTTTCCCCCTACGACCTGACTCGAGTGATCATTCGTCGTTTGCCTTCGGTCATTGTGACGGCTGGGATCACGACCCTCGCGGTCGGTGCGCTGTTACTTGCCTGGCCTAACCAGTACGCAAGCGACGGACTGCTTTACGCTCGCCTGGGCCGCGGTTCTGTTTCGATTGACCCAACCATCGAACCGGGACGATCAGTATCGCTGCAAGATAGTCGATCGTCGGAAGTGGCGAGCATTTCGGAAATGCTGGGAAGCCGCGAAATCGCTGACCGCGTGGTGCAAGATGTTGGTGCTCGCGAAATCAACTTTCCACGCACATGGACGGATCGGTTAGTGGAAAAAGCTGGTTCGCTAATTAACGGTTTGACGGCATCCAGCGGCGGCGGCAGTTCGGAACTTGACCGCACCGAGTTCGATCGCCAAGTGGCTCACGAAGAGGCTGTCAAACGCATCATCGACTCAGTCACAATCAAGGTTCCCAAGAACACCTACACGATTTCGATTGCTTCTCGATTCAGCGATCCCGCTGTGGCGCAAAAAATCGTCCAGGGCATCATGGATCAGTACGGCCAATACCACGTCGAAGCTCACACTTCGGTCGGAGCGTTGGACTTCTTCGAAGAACAAACCTCGGCAAGTCACGCGGCCGCGATCGCCGCTCGCAAGAAGCTGCAAGAAACCAAGAACAGCATGGGTTGGATGAGCGCCGAGTCGGCGGAAGAATCGCTTCGCGAACGAATTCTGAATCTGGAACTCTCGCTCGATCAAGCCAACAGCGAATACGCGGACGCGGAAAGCAAAGCCGCTTCGATCAGCGAGCGTCTTGCTGCGATCGAAGAATGGATCCCGATGGAAATCACCAAGGTCGCCGATAACGCGGTCGATGGAATGAAGACCCAGCTTTATGGACACAAACTGCAAGACGGCGAAGAGCTGTCCAAGGTCACCGCCAGCCACCCGCGATACAAAATCTTGCGAGACAAGATCATCCAAGGTGAACAGATCGTCGAATCAGCCGAAAGCGATCGCGAGCAAACGGTCGAGGCACTCAACCCGCTGCGACTGAGCCTCGAAACCGCCTACCAAACCGCGCTGACGACGGCCGCCGGAAACAAGAGTCGCCTGGACTCGTTGACCAAGAGCCTTGCTTCGGCGCGTAGCGACCTAACTCGCTTGAACGAAGATGGGATTGTCCTGGCCGAACTGGGCTGGGCTGCGGATATCGCCGAGACGAACTACCTGAGCCATTCGCAAAGCCTGGAAAGCTCTCGCATGGTCCAGGAACTAGACAACCAAAAGATGTCCGATGTTTCGATAATTCAGAACGCCTCGTTGAACCTGAAAAAGGTCGGCCCGCCACGCATGCTCCTCGCTCTGGTCGGCGGACTCCTTGGCGTTTGCCTGGGCCTGATGCAGGCGATTATTCGCGGAACAGGCCAAGTGAAACGACCCACTACGCAGGCCAGCACCGGTAGTCGGGGCTTATCGGGCCAAACTAGCAAACAAGTGAACAAATCCAGCCAATCGCAATTAGACTCGGATAGCGAGATCGAGCACGGGCTGGACGATGATGAAGTTTTGGAAGAGGTTTTCGCCTCTTCGATTCCCCGATAGATATGACTGCCTGAAACCTAGCCAGACCCACCCACGAGAGCCCCGCGTACGCCGCGATAGCGGACGTGTCTTGCCCCACTTTGATGCCTGTCGCGGGGCTTTCGCGACAGCGTCGATCTCAACAGAGTTTATGCAAGTGCTTGGAGCATTGATTGACGACTTGAGACAGCGAGTGTCGACCTTCGGCGTTCGTGATGCGCTTTTGCTAAGTGAGACTCATTTCAACCGAGAACTCGCACGCGAACGCATTCGCGCGACGCGACGCTCGATCCCGTTCTGCATCATCACGGTCAAACTGATCGGCAATCGGCAGCGACGCGCCCAGTTGCGAAAGATGCTGCGATTGCTGCATCGCAATCTGCGAATGACCGACCAAAAGGGAATGCTTAATCAGGGTGCCGTTGGCATTCTGCTGGTGGACACGTCCGAGATGGGCGGTCGCTCGGCGATGGACCGACTAGCCGGTGTCATGCAGACGAATCACTTGCATGTTGAAATGGACTTGAAGGTTCACGATCCGGATGGGTTTGGACCACAAGATCATCCGGGCCCGAACGATCAGCAGTCACGCATCGACGCCGGTCGCACGCCGTGGCAATCAACGCCCCACCATCGCCCCGAAGAACCATCGCGCGAAAACGCCAACAATTCGGGCGAGCTGACGGTCTCGGGTGGCCCGACCAACATGGCAACGGTCGCCAGTGAAGAACCGATGATGGATCTTCCCCGAATTCGGATGTTCAGCAAACGAGCGCTGGACGTGGTCGGAGCTTCGACCGGATTGATTGTCCTAAGCCCCGTGATCGCGGCCGCGATGCTGAAGATCCGCATGGACGACGGTGGTTCGCCGCTATTCAAACAGACTCGCGAAGGCATGCACGGCAAGCCGTTCACGATTTACAAACTTCGCACCATGGTCGTTGACGCTGAAAAACGGCAAGCCGAACTGCGTCACCAAAGTCATCGTGATGGGCCGGCGTTCAAGATCAAGCATGACCCGCGGATCACCAACGCAGGCCGTTTTCTGCGACGCACTTGCATCGATGAACTGCCCCAACTTTGGAACGTGCTGAAGGGTGACATGTCGTTGGTCGGGCCGCGTCCGCTGCCATGGCAGGAAAGCCGCGCTTGCGAAAACTGGCATCGCCGCCGTTTGGATCTGCGTCCGGGCATGACCTGTTATTGGCAAGTCAATAAAGCCAACATCAAGTCGTTCGACGACTGGATGCGACTTGATCTGCGATACCTCAGTACGTTTGGCGTTGTCGAAGACGCGCGGTTGATCTTTCAAACCATCAAGGTTCCGATTCTTGGACGCGGGAGCGAATAGGGACCGTGACGTTGACTGAAGATCGTACTACTGACGAAAGCGTTTCGGTTGATTCGCTCATCGATGCGCGGGTGGTGTTTCTAACGCACTACATCCCGCTGTATCAAGTTCGCGTGCTGCAATCTTTGGCCGCGTCGATTCGCGATTTCCATGTCCTGCTTAGCACACCTATTGAACCCAACCGAGACTTCAAGCCGGACTGGACGGGCTTGGACGTTCGAGTTCAAAAAACGCTAACCTTTCGCCGAAAATGGAGACACCGCGAAGCCGGATTTGACGATCCGTTGTTCGTTCACTTCCCGTACGACACGACCGCTCAGCTTCGCAAATTGAATCCTGACGTTGTGATGTCGTTAGAACTTGGTGCTCGTTCCGTCGGTGCGGCCCGGTACTGCCGCCGATATCCAGATACGAAGCTGGTGCTTTGCACCTACATGAGCGAGCGAACCGAACAGGGCCGCGGATCAATGCGGCAAATGGTTCGGCGATGGTTGGTCGATCGCGCCGATGCGATCACTTACAACGGGCCGTCGTGCAAGACGTACCTGCAACAAGGCGGTGTGCCAGAGCCGAAACTGTTTCCGTTGCCCTACGCCGCCGACGACCGAACTCAATACAACGGCCCAGTCGAGCGCGATGACGCGACGACTCGCCCGCGTTTGTTGGTCGTTGGGCAACTGACCGAACGAAAAGGGGTCTTGCCTCTGATCGAACAAGTTGCCAGGTATGCAACCGCTCGCAAAGAGCAAATGATTGAACTGGTCTTTGCCGGTGACGGTCCATTGCGAGCTGCTGTTGAACAGCACGATGTTCCGGTGAATTTGCAGATCAAAGTGCTCGGAAACATTTCGCCATCCGACTTGGCCAACGAGATGAAAGACTGCGGTTGTCTGATCGCAGCAACATTGGCGGATGAATGGATGCTGGTTGTCAACGAAGCGTTAAGTGCAGGCGTACCGGTCATCGGCAGCGTTCATGCGCAGTCCGTCACGACCCTGATCCAAGACGGCATCAATGGTTGGCAATATGACCCGGCGATCGCCGGCGACTTGGACAAGGCGCTTGATCAGTATTTCGAATGCTCTGCCAACTTGATCAGCAAGATGCGGCAGGCGTCCCGCGATTCCGTTGCTAATCGAACACCACAGTGGGCGGCATCCGGTGCGCTGGATGCCGTTCGATATGTCTTGAAAGACAACCCGACCACCGATCTTCCGAACACCAACTCAAAGTCACGCAAATCATGACGCGCCCATTGGCAAGTCTATCGTTGGACCTGGATAACAAATGGGCTTACCTGCGTGCTGCGGGACGACCCGATTGGGCTCAGCGGCCCGGGTATCTTCCCCTGGTGGTTGACCGCATGGTTGATGTACTCGGCGAGCTGGACTTGCCGCTGACCGTTTTTGTTGTTGGCCGTGATTTGGCAGGCGTGTGCGACGGTGACGATGCAGCCGAAGGCACCAACGAAGCAGCCGCGATCAACGGATTTTCGAAACTGAAAGCTTGGGAACCGGCCAACCATTCGCTGAATCATTTGCCCTGGATGCACACGATGGATGCGGCCGAGATCGCCGCGGAAATCGAGACCACGCATCGCCGAATCGTGGCCGCAACAGGACGAGCGCCGATGGGTTTTCGCGGGCCCGGATTCAGTTGCCCAGACGAAGTCTTGCGAGTGCTGGCCAACAATCACTACGTTTACGACGCATCGATTTTCCCCACATCGATCGCCCCGATCG
>JBAUHR010001043.1:0-1723 GCA_049680385.1 Rubripirellula sp.
CAGACCCACCGTTTTCTAGAACGAATTGCGCGTGACACGAAGATTTTGGCCAGCTGTAACGACTCCTTTGACGAAAAGTGCCGTCGGTCGTCGTTGGCGGCCATCAGGGCTCAAATACCGGTCTAACAGCCGGGCGCGTCTTACCTTAGAATCTCGCATCATGCGGAAGTCTGGTCATGATCCCCGGGCTGGCTCGCATTTGCATTTGATATCAAACCTGAGTTTTGACCACTGCCATGAACAAGAAACCTAGAACGGCGATTTCCCCCACACGCAGCGAAGACTACCCAGAGTGGTATCAGCAAGTGATCAAGAATGCGGATCTGGCGGAGAACTCTCCCGTGCGTGGTTGCATGGTGATCAAGCCGTGGGGATACGCACTGTGGGAGAACATGCAGCGGGCCCTGGACAAGATGTTCAAGGACACAGGCCATAAGAACGCATATTTTCCGCTCTTCATTCCAATGAGCTTCCTTGAGAAAGAAGCCGAGCACGTGGAAGGGTTCGCCAAAGAGTGTGCTGTTGTCACGCATCATCGCTTGGAACCTGACGGAAACGGCGGCCTTCGTCCGGCTGGTAAATTGGAAGAGCCGCTGATCGTCCGGCCAACCAGCGAGACGATTATCGGTGCGATGTATGCCAAGTGGGTTCAGTCGTATCGCGACTTGCCGATCTTGATCAATCAGTGGGCAAACGTGGTCCGCTGGGAAATGCGCACTCGGCTGTTTCTTCGCACCGCGGAATTTCTGTGGCAAGAAGGCCACACGGTTCATGCAACGAAAGAAGAAGCGATCGAAGAGACCTACAAGATGCTCGACGTGTACGCCGACTTTGCCGAAAACTGGATGGCCGTTCCGGTGATCAAAGGTGAAAAGACGGCGGGCGAGCGGTTTCCAGGAGCCGACATTACGGTTTCGATCGAAGCCATGATGCAAGATCGAAAAGCACTGCAAGCTGGCACAAGCCACTTCCTGGGTCAAAATTTCTCCAAAGCGCAGGAGATCACTTTCCAAGATCAAAATGGCGAGATCGCACACGCCTGGACCACATCCTGGGGCGTCAGCACTCGGCTCGTGGGTGCTTTGATCATGACGCACGCTGACGATGACGGCATGGTGATCCCGCCGAAGATCGCTCCGGCGCATGCGGTTATTCTGCCAATTTATCGCGACGAAGAGAGCCGCGCTGCGGTGATGCAGTACTGCAACGCCTTGAAAGATGATCTTGGTCAAAAGGTTTATGCAGGTCGAGCGCTTGAGATTGAAATCGATGACCGCGACTTGCGCGGTGGCGAGAAAAAGTGGTACCACGTCAAGCGTGGAGTGCCACTGAGAATCGAAGTCGGACCAAAGGACATTGCCAATGATGCTGTGTTCGTTGCCCGGCGTGATACTGGTGAACAAGCTAGTACGCCACGAGCGGAACTGGTCGACAACATCATCGAGAAGTTAGATGCAATTCAGACGAACTTGTTTGATCGCGCTGTCAAGATGCGTGAAGAACACACGGTTACGATCACGAGCGAAGCAGAATTCCGCAAGTACTTCACGCCCAAGAATGCTGATTCGCCTGAGATCCACGCTGGCTTTGCTATGTGCCACTTTGCATCCGAAGAAGCCGTTCAGCCGCTGCTCGACGAATTGAAAGTTACGATTCGTTGCATCCCGCTTGACGGCAACGACGCACCCGGAACCTGCTTCCTCACCGGCCAGCCCGCCGACAA
>JBAUHR010001044.1:0-2845 GCA_049680385.1 Rubripirellula sp.
TGCGTGATGATGGTCAAACTCGCTTTGATGACGATGGGTACATTGTCGGACCGCCCGAGATGATCGTCGAAATCGCCGGATCGTCCGCCAGTTATGATTTTGGCGAAAAACGCGATGTCTACGAAGCCGCCGGTGTGGGTGAGTACTTGGTGTTTGAAACGATCGAAGGGCGAATCGCGTGGTGGCGATTGGAAAACGGTCGCTTCGTTGAAATCGTTGCCGCTGGTGGCGTGTACAAGAGCGTGCTGTTCCCAGGCTTATGGCTGGACGCTGACGCGCTGCGTTCGGCAGCCGCGCCTAAGCTGATCGAAACGTTGAAGCATGGCATGGACGAAGGAGTCGACCGAGTGTGAGTTTCGCCGATGACGAATTGCTGCCGATCTCGGCGCTGCAACATCTGGTATTCTGCGAACGCCAGTGCGCACTGATCCACGTTGAACGGGTCTGGGCCGATAACCAGTGGACGGTCGAAGGTCACGTGATGCACAAGAATGCGCACGAGGCTTCGCATGATGTCGTTCGCGGTGTCCGTGTCGCTCGCGGGTTGTGGCTGGTCTCGCGGACCATCGGACTGGTCGGTCAAGCCGACATTGTCGAATTCCATCCCGATGGTCGCGTCGTCCCCGTCGAATACAAACGTGGAAAACCCAAACGTGACGATAGTGACCGGATCCAAGTATGCGCTCAGTCGATGTGCTTGGAAGAACAGCTTGGTGTTTCGATCGAATCCGCGTTTCTGTTTTATGGGCAAAAGAAGCGACGCTCTGAAGTCACCATTGATGCGAGCCTGCGTTCGCTAACATTAGCGAAGGTCGATCGATTTCGTCAAATGATGGATCGCCGCGAGACGCCGCCTGCGGTGCGGTTGCCCAAGTGCGACAAGTGTTCGCTGATCGAATTGTGCGTTCCCGATGGCCAACGATTTCGCACCGGCGTGACCGCTTGGAACGATCGTCAATACAACGCAGTGCTAGATTCTGATGGCCCGGAAACCGACGACAATCACGATTGATGCACTAGTATGAAACGACATCTCAACACACTATTTGTTACGACCGAAAAATCGTACCTGCGCAAGAGTGGCGAGGCAGTCGAGGTACGATTCGAAAAACAAACACGGCTGCGAGTCCCGTTGTTGAACCTGGACGGCATCGTCTGTTTCGGTCGTGTCGGCTGCAGTCCCGCGTTGATGGCGGCTTGTGCCAAGGCGAACGTTTCGATCAGTTTCCTGACTCCTTGCGGCGGTTTCTTGGCGGCTGTGACTGGCTTCACGCTGGGCAATGTCGTGCTGCGCCGCGAACAATACCGGCGGGCCGATGATGAGGCCGCGACACTGGCGGTCGCAAAAGAATTCGTAGCGGCAAAAATCGCCAACAGTCGTGGAGTGTTGTTGCGTGCAGCGCGGGACAGCAAGGACACCGAAGTGCAATCCGAACTGCAGCGTCACGCCCGGCGGATGGCAAACGACATCGTAGCGGCTCGAAAGGAAACCTCGCTCGATGCGCTGCGTGGCCGCGAGGGCGAAAGTGCGGCGACTTACTTTACCGCTTTCCCGCTGATGATCTCACCACAAGCCAAGGGATTCGACTTCACGACGCGCAATCGCCGTCCGCCAACTGATCCAATCAATGCAATGTTGTCGTTTCTGTATTCAATGTTGACTCACGATGCACGCAGTGCTTGTGAGGCGACGGGCTTGGACGCGGCGGTCGGGTTTTTGCACCGGGATCGATCGGGCCGTCCGGGGCTGGCGCTCGATTTGATCGAAGAGTTCCGTGCCTTCTTGGTCGACCGTTTGACTTTGTCGCTAATCAATCGACGACAGATCCAACCGGGAGATTTCGAGTTCACCGATTCAGGCGCGGTGCTGCTAAAAGAGAAGCCTCGCAAGACAGTATTAGCGGCTTATCAACAACGGAAACAGGAAACGATTACGCATCCGTTTTTGAATGAGAAGACAACGGTTGGGCTGTTGATTCATTTGCAGGCTCGTTTGCTGGCCCGTCACTTGCGAGGCGACTCGGACGCCTACCCACCGTTCTTGTGGAGATAATCAATGTATGTCCTGGTAACGTATGATGTCAGCACTTCGACTTCGGATGGCCCCAAGCGGCTTCGTCGAGTGGCGAAGAAATGTCTCGACTATGGTCAGCGGGTACAGCATTCGGTATTCGAACTGCTGGTTGATCCGGGGCAGTGGGCGCAGTGCAAGGCGGATTTATGCGAGATTGTCGATCCTCAGCATGATTCGCTGCGGTTCTATTACCTGGGCGCCAACTGGAAAAATCGAGTCGAGCATTTCGGCGCGAAACCGGGGCTCGACCTCGAAGGCCCGTTGATCGCCTAGCCGTCCTGCCGGATGGCATCATGGACGATTGCGAACCCCAAGTGACCGCCGAATCCTGGGGAGGTTCGCGATCCACTTTTCTCGTGTCTTTTACAGACTTTCTGGGGATGGTGCCGCTGTCGCAAGTGTTTGCACACGACATTTTCGTGAGGTCCGCGAAAACCATCACTTTACCTCAGCCCCAGTAAAGACTTACGCTACCGCAGTCGCGTCCTTCACGGGACGCGTGGATTGAAACAAACAAAAGGAAAGATTCATGGAACCACAAAAAGTCGCGTCCTTCACGGGACGCGTGGATTGAAACAGACTGGCCTTTGAAAACGGCCTCGAACATGTTGAGTCGCGTCCTTCACGGGACGCGTGGATTGAAACTAATCGGTCTCACCTCGCTCTGGCTTGGTTGGAGTCGCGTCCTTCACGGGACGCGTGGATTGAAACTGGTTGGCGTTGTTTTCAACCCGACGCTCCCAGCGTCGCGTCCTTCACGGGACGCGTGGA
>JBAUHR010001045.1:0-4690 GCA_049680385.1 Rubripirellula sp.
ATCGGCAGCACGCCACCCTACGACGTTGACACCTTAGCCAAAGTTCTGCACGGCATCATCAACGGTGCTTCCACCGACGACGCCGAAGTGCTTCGCAACGCGTTGCTACGACAACCCTACGCACCCAAACCAGGCGGTCCTACCTCGGACGACGCGCTGGCCGCAAACTGGCGCGAAGGGTCGTATCCGTACAAGAACCTGATGACTCGCAAACGTTACGAGAAAGAGAAGTACAAGTTGCAGGTCGAGTTATTGAAGTTGCAGTCGTGGGTTCGAAAAACAGGACAGCGGCTCGTCATCTTGTTTGAGGGACGCGACGCTGCGGGCAAGGGAGGCACGATCAAGCGGTTCATGGAACACCTGAATCCTCGCGGCGCGCGAGTCGTCGCATTGGAAAAGCCAACCGATGCGGAACGCGGCCAGTGGTATTTCCAGCGGTACATCGAACACTTGCCTACCGCCGGCGAAATCGTGCTGTTTGACCGTTCGTGGTACAACCGCGCGGGAGTCGAACGAGTGATGGGATTCTGCAGCGACAAAGAGTATCAGGAATTCATGTTGCAGGTTCCTGAGTTCGAAAAGAGCCTGATTCGCAGCGACACGCATCTGATGAAATTCTGGTTTTCGGTAAGCCAGCAGGAACAGAAACGGCGTTTCGACGCGCGGACGGTTCATCCGCTAAAGCAATGGAAACTGTCGCCCATCGATTTGGCGTCGCTCGATAAGTGGGACGACTACACCAATGCCAAAGAGGCGATGTTTCATCACACCGATTTTCCTGAATCGCCATGGATCGTGATCAAGTCTGACTGCAAAAAACGCGCACGTCTGAACTGTATGCGATACGTCCTGGATCGCATGCCCTACGACGGCAAGGACGAATCACGAATATCGACTGTCGATCCGTTGCTGGTCGGCCGCGCCAGTGCGGTTTACGAACTCGGGTAAGCCGAGACATCGATTTTGCGACCGATCCACCAACCATACATTCCCAAACCTTCCGAACGACCTTTCTTTCACGTTACTCACCTCAACGAAACGCAAGTCAGATGAAAAAGAACGAACCTGTTACCCGCATCATGTCTACGGATTTGGTCACGGTCCATGATCACGAACCAGTGTCAAAACTGCGCAAGGTTTTTGAAGACGGACGCATTCACCACGTGCCAATCGTCAGCGGCGAAAAATTGGTCGGCATCATCAGCTCGAACGATTTGATGCGAATCTCGTTCGGCGAATTCGGCAACCAGGATGGCAAAGAGCTCGACGCGATCTTGGATCACACGTTCACGATCGACGGAGTGATGAACAAGAACCCAGTCTCGCTGCCCGTGTCGGGCTCGATCCGTGACGCTGCTCGGATGTTAGTCACGCATCATTTCCACGCCTTGCCGGTCGTTGACGGCGACAAACTGGTCGGAATCGTGACCTCGAGCGACTTGATGCACTTCTTGGCCGAACTGTGATCTAACCCGGCTGGGCCAGGGCAAACGGTCGCGCGGCATGTGCAGTTTTCGGGAAAGTCCCCCTGCCGGTAAAGCCATCTAGCCCCGAATCAGCCGCATTGACGACGCGACTCTGGTGGACAATCTGCCCGCCGAGCGCGTCGTCGACTGTAACGATTGAAACGATTTGCCGCCCGTTGAAAACTTCGGCAAACAATCCGACAATACCGACCTGGAAAACGATTTTTCCAGAAGTCGCAGACTTTTTCTTTGCAACGTTTTGTAACCATCAGCCAGAAATCACGTTCATGAGCGATTCACAAATCAAGCCGGGTGTTGTGTCCGGCGAAGCCCTCGACCGTTTGCTTCGTCATGCGAACGAAAACAACTACGCCATGCCTGCGGTGAACGTCGTCGGTACGGATTCCGTCAACGCTGTCTTGGAAGCGGCCGCGGCAGTGAACTCGCCCGTCATGGTCCAATTCTCCAACGGCGGCGGCGTGTTCTACGCTGGCAAGAGCCTGTCGAACGATGGCCAAAAAGCGGCGATTGCCGGTTGCGTTTCCGGTGCTCAGCACGTCCACGCTATGGCCGAGCACTACGGCGTGCCAGTTGTCCTGCACACCGACCACTGTGCCAAGAAACTGTTGCCTTGGATCGACGGTTTGCTGGATGCCGGTGAAAAGCACTATGCCGCGACGGGTAAGCCGCTGTACAGCTCGCACATGCTGGATCTTTCCGAAGAGCCGCTCGAGGAGAACGTCTCGATCAGCAAGAAGTATTTCGAACGCATGAACAAAATGGACATGCTGATCGAAGTCGAACTTGGCATCACCGGCGGCGAAGAAGACGGCGTGGATAACTCGGACGTTGACAGCAGCAAGCTGTACACCCAACCATCCGAAGTCGCCTACGTTTACGAAGAACTCAATAAGGTGTCGCCTCGCTTCACGATCGCGGCTGCGTTCGGAAACGTTCACGGCGTTTACAAGCCGGGCAACGTCAGCTTGCAACCGATCATTCTGAAGAACTCGCAAGACTACATCATCGAAAAGTTCGGCACCGGCAAACTGCCCGTGAACTTTGTGTTCCACGGTGGATCGGGATCGACCCGCGAAGAAATCCGCGAAGCGATCGATTACGGTGCGATCAAGATGAACTTGGACACCGACATGCAGTGGGCGACCTGGAAGGGTGTCCTGGAAAACTACAAGAAGAACGAAGGCTACCTGCAAACCCAACTGGGCAACCCAGACGGCTCCGACAAGCCGAACAAAAAGTACTACGACCCACGCGCTTGGTTGCGTTGCGGCCAAGTGTCGTTTGTCGATCGCTTGAAGTCGGCATTCGAAGACCTCAACTGCGTCAACCGATGCGAAGGCCTCGCTTAATCAGATCGGCTAAGCATTTCAATCGAATCGCAAAGCGGCCAGTGTCACCAAGACACTGGCCGCTTTTTTTGCGCGGTTCGATAACCGTCAACAACGACAATCGCATGCCCTGTCAGAACTCATTCGATCGCGACATGACCGTCATCGCTTCGGAAGGGGCTGGCAACCAGGCCTTCTTGATTGACGAGGTTGGGCGTTTCCGGATTGTTCGTCCACGCGTAGCGAACATGTTTGACGGTGTCGACTTGCGGCGAGGAAACAACGACTGAGTTGTTTTCGATGGCCGCGTCCGCGTCGACGAACAAAAGATCTTCGCCAGCGACCTGGAAATGGCGTAGCGGTTTCCCGTCGAGCGAAACCAAACCACCGCCGCAGTGGTCAAAGGAAACGATCGCACGATTACCGTCGGTTTCGACGTTGTTGTAGATCGGCCCTGAATAGACGATGTCTTCACCATAGTTGTTACCGCGAGCGAACAACGCGAGTCGCTCGCCCACTGGCTTTTTGTTTCGCGGGTGAATGTCCTTTGGCTCGCCCACGTCGATCGTCGTTACCATTCCCGTGTTCTGACCTTCCTGCCAAAACCGCAACATCTGTTCTCGAATGATTGGCCAACCTTGCGGGTGCCCGTTGGCATAGTTGGGCAGTTGCACAAGGTAGAACGGGAAATCGTCTCGCGTCTGATTGCTCGGCAACCCACTGGCCGCGTTCCAATCTGCACGCCAGTCCTCGACCAAGGCAAGCATCAAGTCTTTGTACTGATTACAAAACGGAGGCCGCGAGTTTGCTTCGCCCTGATACCAGATCGCACCCGCGATAGCGTAGGGTTGCAGGGGCGCGATCATCGCATTGTAGTGACCGGCCGGCCGCTTCACGTGATCGCGATGCAGCGGCTCTCTGGGTGCCCTGCCCTGGACAGGCTTCTTGGCCAGTTTCGCCGCGCGTTGCTTAGCCGCCCAAACTTTCTTTTGCGTTTCAAATCTCTGCAGGCTTTTGTCACCGTTACGAGCAATCGCATCCCAATGTTTCCGTGTCACTTCGGCCACGGGGTCGTCTTCATAGGTCGCGGAATTAATCCACGAGTATGCGTTGGTTCCGCCATTGGCTGACTGAATCAAACCAACTGGAACGTCACGATCGCGATTGAGGGCACGGCCAAAGTAGAACGCCGTCGCAGAGAATGCTGATGCAGTCGCCGCGTCAACCTTGTTCCACTGTGCGTTGACGCGATCGAGTCGTTCATCCGCCCCTTGGATCGGAACACGAAACAGACGCAGCGTCCCAAACAAATCCCCCGCCGCGATCTCGGCCTGGATAGCTGGATAATCCGTCGAATTGCGTACCGCGGCCGCCATGTTCGATTGGCCAGAGCACACCCAAACTTCGCCGACCAACAGATCGGTGACCGTAACAGATTCGTCACCACTGTGAACACGCAAGTCTTGTCCGGTAGCGTTGGCGGTTACCGGATCCAGAAACGCCATCCACTTTCCTGCGTCGTCGCAGACAGCCGACACACGTTGTTCCGCAAACTCAACTGCAACGGTTTGTCCTGGTGTCGCGGTACCCCAAACAGGAACTCGTTGGTTCTGTTGAAGAACGCCGTGGTCGGTAAAGAGTGGATGCAATTGCAAGTCGGCGGCGGAAACAGTGACACAGCTAGCCACCGACAACAGAGCAGCAAACACGCCGAAAAAGCATCGAGTCAGGCGGTGGTGAAAATCGGGAATCAACATACGGGCACTCTCGATAAAAGTAAGTGAACAGCGGGTCGGTAGCTTAGCTCACGAGCAATGTGCCGCGTCGACGGTTTGTTGATTTAGTCGGGAAGCGGCAGATTCGTAGACCACATTC
>JBAUHR010001046.1:0-3387 GCA_049680385.1 Rubripirellula sp.
TTGGCGATCGGGCTGAACAACGAACCGTCATCTTCGACGCGAAACCAAGCCAGGCCCTTCGCACCGAACTCTTTGACGAATTCGGTCAGCGTATCGATTTGTCGGCGCGAGTATTCCTTCGCTCCGCCGGGGACTCGCATGCCGCGAATGAAGTTACCTGCGTCAGCAGTGCCACGGAACACTCGGAATTCGGTTTTCTTGGCGACTGGCGTGACGTCGACAATTTCCATATCGAATCGCAAGTCCGGCGCATCGTGACCGTAGCGTCGCATCGCTTCGTCGTAAGTCATTCGTGGCAACGGCAGTTTGACGTCTTTGCCCAAAATTTCTTTGGCCGTTTCTGCGACCAAACCATCGATCATGCCGATGATGTCGTCCGAATCGACGAAGGACATCTCCAAGTCCAACTGCGTGAACTCGGGTTGACGGTCGGCACGCAAATCTTCGTCGCGGAAACATTTGGCGACTTGGACGTAACGGTCGAAACCGGCGACCATCAAAATTTGTTTGTACAACTGCGGCGACTGCGGCAATGCGTAGAAGTGCCCGGCATGCACGCGGCTTGGCACCAAGTAGTCACGAGCACCTTCGGGAGTGCTGCGTCCCAGGATCGGTGTCTCCACGTCGATAAAATCACGCTCGGCAAAATAGTCACGCATCTTTTTGATGATCTGACTACGCTGCACAAGTGCCTTTTGCATTTCGCTGCGGCGCAAATCCAAAAAGCGATACTTCAGCCGCAGGTCTTCGCCAGGCAAATCGCTTTGGCCAGGTGTAAAGGGCGGTGTGACGCAAGCGTTCAAAATTTCGTAGTGATGACAGCGTACTTCGATATCGCCGGTTGCCAGCTTGTCGTTGGTTTTGCCTTCCAAGCGATCGGCTACGTTGCCTTTGATCAGGATGACGCTTTCGGCGGGCACCTTGCCGGCTTCGGCAATCAACTCGGGGTTGGCTTCGGGCGGACCGAGCACGACCTGGGTCAGTCCGTATCGATCTCGCAAATCGATAAAGACCGCGCCGCCGTGATCACGCTTGCTTTCGACCCAGCCGCAGAGAGTGACTTCGGTGCCAATGTCAGATTTACGGAGTTGTCCGCAGGTGTGGGAGCGTAACACGATCGATCAGGGGTTGAAGGGAGTTCGTAAAAGGGACGTCGGTCCGTTGCCGTCAGAGGAGCGGGATTCTATGAAATCCCAGCAAGTTCGTAGAGGCGTCGTCTTTCAACGAAAAAGCCGGCGTCTGGGACCCGTTGGGAACGTCAGACGCCGGCAAATTCAGTTTGTTCGCGGCAGTCAGAGACTACAGCTCGGTTCCAGCGGCTTCGTCGGCCAATTCAGGATGACCACCGTCTTTGGGAGCCTTGAAGGCAAGCAGCAAGATCAGATAGAGCACTGCCATCGTTGCAGGAACCAGGGCGGTCATACGCAAAGCCATCCGGCTACCATGAAGCGTTGCGGCTTCAACCGGTGCAGCATCTATTGCAGCAAAATCCTTGTTGGCTTCCCACCAATCAGCTTGCTGCTTCAGACCCGTGAAAGCTTCACTATCGATCGCGTCACCAGCGATCGCCACATCGGAAAGAACTTTCTTGCCATTGTCCTCCAACATTCCAGCCTTCGCACCGTCGATACCAGTGATTGCGGGGAACACCAAGAACTTGTTTTCGTTCGGAGCCTTTACGCGAGCGTAAGTTTCAGGATTTTTTTCCTGAATGTACTGCGATGCGTAATAGTCTTGCTTGTAACCAATACCAGGGCCTCCCAGCAATCCTGCCGATGTCATGCCAGCGAATCCCATCAGGGCCATCGCAACTGTAGCACTCTCGGGAAAACGTTCTCCGACAACACCCAACATGGTTGGCCACAGAAACGTCTTGCCCAATGCATACACAGTCGCAGCGAAGAACATGAAAGGAATACTGGTTCCGATACTGATCAGGTAAAGACCCAACGCACCGATAACGGCGCTGCACAGCAACAGACCCAGCGACGAAATCTTGTGAACGATCGGTCCCGCAAAAAATCGAAGCACTGTCATCAAAACTGACGTGTAAATGAATAGTGCGGTGCCCAGACTGGCACTGCTGAGGATTTTGCCCGTGATCTTGTTGATCCAGCTATCCGTTCCCAATTCGACGTAACCGACACATGCATGGGTAATCAGCAAGATCAAGAAGAAGGGGCCAATCAGTTTGGCGAACATACCACCATAGGAAATGTTGCCTTGTTCCGCAGCCGTTTTCGGGAATGCTTCTTTCACAGCAATAAATCCGTACATCAATACGGGCACCAAGAACGTTGCCATCAGGATTTCCCAGTTGACGTAATCTTTGGCGAACACGATCAGACCGCCGATTACCAAGCCTGCAGGCCAACCCGCGTGCAGGATATTCAGATAGTGAGTCTTTGCTTCTGGATAGATCGTGGCCGTCAGTGGGTTAATGACGCCTTCCGCAATGCCGTTCCCGACGGCGAAGATAAACATCGATACGTATAGCAACATGTACACGGCGTCTTTGCCCGACGCGTTAAACACCGGCGTGGCAGCGAACAGCATCACTGCGGAGATGACGTGGCAAACCAGTGCGATCATCATCAGGTTCTTGTAGCCGACCAAGTCGATCAGGAAACCAGCGATCAGGATCACCAAACCAAAACCAAGCAATCCACCGCCAGTGATCTGGCCCAGTTCGGTCATCGTGAAGCCATATTTGTTTGACCAAATGTCAAGCAAACCGCCTCGCACGGCAAAGCCGATACCGGCAGCAATCAGGGTCAGAAACCCTGCGGTAAGAAGTTTTTTTCGATTTTCCATGATCCGCCGGTGGGTAGGGAATGTGTTGTTGGGAGGGATGAACGCGAAATGCTGGCAAGGACTAGTTGCCACGTCAAGTTGCTAGCGACGTTTTATTCGCAAAGGAGAACGTAATTCGTCCGGGCACTCGTTGCCACTGTCACGCTCCCTATACTCAGGGCAGAACACAAAATTTGCCGAACTTACGGCATTCACCTCGTTTTCGGAGTCCGATTTCCATGCGTTTGATCCTTGCCGCTGCCCTTTCACTAGGAGTTTTTGTCACGATGAGTACCGCCGATGAGCACGCAAAGCACGAATCGGAGTGTGCTTTGGACTACAAAATGAAGACCATCGACGGCAAAACCGTCGATCTGGAAGACTACGAAGGCAACGTCGTGCTGATCGTCAACACGGCCAGCGCATGTGGCCTGACGCCTCAGTACAAGGGTCTGCAGGGTCTGTACGAGAAGTACAAAGACAAGGGATTTGTCGTGATTGGGTTCCCTTGCAATCAGTTCGGGAGCCAAGAACCCGGCAGTGACACCGAAATCGCTGAGTTTTGTAGTAGCAAATTCAAAGTCACGTTTCCAA
>JBAUHR010001047.1:0-13136 GCA_049680385.1 Rubripirellula sp.
CTGGTCGCTCGTTGGCCTGGACATGTTGAAGCGGGAAGCCAAAACGACCAAACAATTTCGTTTGTTGACGTCATGGCAACGCTAGCCGACGTTGCCGGTGCGACGCTTGGTGATGACGAAGGGCCGGACAGCTTTAGTTTTCTTCCGTTGCTCGGCGGCAGTGACGAACCGACTCGCGATTCACTCGCACTTAAGAGCGGGCGAGGATTCAATACAGTTCGCAAGGGAAAGTGGAAGCTGATCCTTGGGGCCGGTTCAGGAGGATTCTCAAAACCAAGTCGTTCGGAAAAAGACGCGGTTCAAGCGAAAGGTCAACTCTACGACCTAGAAGCCGACCTTGCTGAATCCGACAACCTGTACGAATCGATGCCCGACAAGGTCGCCGAATTGACCGCGATTTGGAAAACCACCTTTGATGAAGGCCGGTCGCGTCCCGTGGCGCCTTCGGTTTCGCTGTTTGATTTGTCCGGCGATACCGATCGCCAAGTGGTAATCGCCGAAGGCACCGCCGAGACGTACCAGGGGCATCCGACGACCGAATTGTTGGCGGACGGTAAGACCATGTTGGCGGTTTGGTGCATCAACCATGGCGGATCGGCAGGTCCGATGGCTCGCAGCGACGACGGTGGAAAGACCTGGACACGCATCGATGACGTACTGCCGCCGGGTTATTCAACCCATCAAAACTGTCCCAGCATTTATCGGATGTCCGATCCAGCGGGCAAAGAACGGATATGGGTCTTCTCGGCGGCGCTTGGAAAACGCGGCGGTCCAGGAATGCCCAGCATTGTCAGCGAGGACAACGGCAGGACGTGGACGGAGAAACCACCGCTCGGATTTCCGTGCGTGATGACTTTCAGCAGCGTCGTGAAATTGAACGACGGCCGCTATTTAGGGATGTATCACAACGGGAAAGACGGAAAGGACCGGCCGCCGCTCGGCGTGCTTCAAACGATCTCGGATGATGGCGGTGTGACTTGGTCCGAACCCAAGGTGGTCGCCGAAGTAGGTCAGAAAAATCCTTGTGAACCATTTGTGTTTCGATCACCGGATGGCACTGAACTATGTTGCCTGATGCGCGAGAACACGCATACCGGAAATAGCTTGATGATGTTCTCGCAGGACGAGGGCGAGCACTGGACGGCGCCGGTCGACACTGCATGGGAGTTAACCGGTGACAGGCACGCGGGAGTGCAGTTGCCCGATGGCCGTTGGTTTATCGCGTTTCGTGATGTCGCACTGGACAGTCCGACCAAGGGGCATTTTGTTGCTTGGGTTGGCACGTACGACGACATCAAGAATGCTCGGCCTGGCGAGTCCCGAATCAAATTGCTGCATTCCCATGCCAAACGAGTTGGTGATTGCGGATATCCAGGAATCGAGTTGTTGCCCGATGGTACGATAGTCGCAACGACTTACATCAAGTATCGGCCGGGACCTGAAAAGCATTCTGTCGTCAGTGTTCGGCTAACGACGGACGATTTTTAGAGTGAAATTTCTCCAATCTCTGCCGCTACGCTCATCTGCCAGCATTGTGATCGTGGTTACCTTGATGGTCGTGACCTTGCGATTGATGGGGCGTTCGTGGTGGTGTGCCTGTGGCAGTCCCGTTCCGTGGGCGTGGGACATTTGGTCTTCGCATGCATCGCAGCATTTGATCGACCCCTACTTTTTCACACACGTGTTGCACGGCGTCATCTTCTATGCCGTGCTTGTCTGGATCCAGCGGATTCCGGCACGCACAAAGTGGACGATCGCAACGGTCATCGAAGCCGGCTGGGAAATCCTGGAGAACTCTTCCATGATCATCAACCGATATCGCGAGGCCACGTTTTCACTTGACTACTACGGCGACTCCATCGGCAATTCAGTCTTCGATGTTGTCGCCTGTCTGATTGGCTACGGCATCGCTTCGCGTGTGCGGCCCATCCACGCGGTGCTCTTTTGTGTGTTCGTCGAAGTGGTGATGCTGATCACGATCCGAGACTGCTTGTTGCTGAACGTGATCATGCTGGTGTCGCCAATCGAGGCGATCAAGACCTGGCAAAGCGCTGGTGCCTGAACCACCTGGGTATTAACTGACTTGCGTTACGCCCTGGCGTTCTTGTTCACGTGCGGATGGTCTGTGAGATGATCTTCGCAATACGCAAAATGTCCGTCGCATTGGCTGCAGTATCGAAATCCCATTTTGGGATGCGTGTTGCTGTCGATCTTGCAGATGTGGCAAACGTGACGCGGAACTTTGGCTTGTGCGGTCTGCTTTTTCTTCCAAGTGAGTTGGCGATGGAAGTTTGCACCTTTGCCGAATAGCCCGCGGCCAAAGAACAGCAGGTAGTTGCCGACCGACGCCAACACCAACATCTTGCCGGCCATCGGCGCGGCGATGAAAGTCAGGACATAGACGGCCGCTTGCAGCCACGCCAAGTACTTGATTTTGACCGGCAACACAAAGAACAACAGGAACTCGAAGTTCGGGTTATAGGTTGCAAAGGCCAAGAACACGGTGGCTTCCAAAAAGAAGCCCGTCACCGATTGGTCGTGAGCGATCCCGGCCGCGATCAGGCTTAGCAGGATTCCGACGTAGATGAACGAACAGTATCGGACGTTCCCCCACTGTTGTTCGAGCGCGGTGCCCATCATGTAGAAGATGTAGAAGTAGAAAACGGCAAAGATTGGATTCGACGTCGGCGCGATTAGCAGGAACGTTCCCAACCGCCACACTTCGCCGGCAATCACCCAATCACAAACCAGTTGCCCACTTTCGATCATTGTCGGATCGACCAGCGACAAGACCCAAAACACGAACTGGCACCCGACCAAAGTTGCGGTCAGGTTAGGAATCGCAATCGGGCGCACGATGCGGTCAATTCGATCAAGCACATTCATATTCGGCAGCAAGCGTTTCGAGTGGTTTTACAAGTTGTTTCTGAGCGCGGCGACGGTTTGGTTCAAGATATCTGAAGCCGCATTACCGGTTGAAAGCGTGTCGCCATGCCGAGCACAGTAGACCGCAATCGGACGAAAGAACCGATCGGCGACTGCCAATTCCAGCAAATCTTCGGCAGACAAGGTTTGGCGTCCCGCTCGCTTTTTTAGTTCGAACTCCACGCCGCCCAACCCTTCATAGCTGCGATACACGACTTCCGTACACACCATCCGGTCGGCACGCGTGAAATCGAAGTCAAAATCGTAGGGTTTGCCGACATGCGAGTGGGCACGAACGATCGCTTGATCGATCAGTCCGGTCTCCAGCGAAGGTCGAATCAACGCGACCGCGTCGTTTCCCAGCGGCGATTCCATGGTTCGTACACGAACGCCGTCCTTCAGCGATTCAACGACGCTATCGTTACCAACATACATCGCGGCATGTGGCCAGAACCCCGGCAGGAAATAGTTGGTCACCGCTGCGTCTTTGCGAGTCACAAACACATCGCCAGGTTTCAGCAATGCCGACAAGGCACTGATCACTTGATCCGGTAAGCGCGCGATGTGACCCGGACGAATTGAAAAGCTGCTGACCAGTCGCGAACCCCATTCCTGGATCGCATAGACGGCTCGGCCGAAACTTTGGGCGACGATGCGATCACGAGCATCATGACGAAGTTCTTTCGCACGAGCCTTGAAGTAACGCGTTGGCCCGACGGAAACTCGGTCTCGCAGTCGATCGATAAGAGTGACGACTGATGCGACGTTTGCGTCTTGGCTGGCCAGTCGTAAAAACAGTTCGGCGTGGTCTGCATAGAATTGGTCGGCTTGTCGCACGCCCAGTGCATTGACCGGATTGGTCAGCGACAACTGGATCGTGTCGAAGCTTCCTTGGTCGATTCCATAAATCGAATACGCCTCGTTCAGTTTCCGTCGCACCAAAGGGTCGTCGGAATACAAATCTCGAAGCGTTCGTGCTGCATCAATCAGGATCAGCGCGGCGGCGTAGGCGAGCGAAAATTCAGAGGCGTTCTCTTCGCTTGCTTTTCCGGCGGTTGTGCGAATCGAATGCAATGTTTCTAGCAGTGCCGATCTCGCCATGTGGTAGGAAACCCACAACTGCACGACCTGGTCATCTTCGGTCGGCGTAAAGAAACCACGCTGGCTCGTTGCAAACGAAGCCTTCATCGCTTCGGCCCGCAATCGCATTTCGCGCATGTGATCGGCCAAATGGACAATCGTCGAAACGTCGGATGCGGATATTGAAGTCATGGCGTTCTACTTGCCCAGCGTTCGGACGCACTCGCCGACGCTGGCGGCGCCGATCTCGGCTAGGGCGGCGGGCAATTCATCGATCAACCGTGTCGAGACCGTTGGGTCATAGTAATTGGCCGTACCAATTTGAACTGCGCTGGCACCGGTCACCAAGAACTGCATCACATCATCGATCGTTGCGATGCCGCCGATGCCGATGATCGGAATGTCGACGGCCGATGCGACTTGATGCACACAGCGAAGCGCGATCGGCTTGATCGCCGGACCACTCAATCCGCCCATGCCGTTGCCCAACATTGTTTTTCGCTTTTGCCAATCGACGGCCATCCCAAGAACCGTATTGATCAAGCAAACCGCATCGGCACCACCGTCGGCGGCGCCACGTGCGATGTCGGCAATGCGGGTGACGTTGGGCGTCAACTTCGCCAAAATCGGGACTTGAGTCGCCTCGCGTGCGGCCGCAACAACGCTGCGACAGGATTCCGCGTTGGTACCAAAGTCGATTCCTCCGCTGACGTTCGGGCACGACAGGTTCAGCTCGATTGCCGCCACGCCATCGTACTCGCCGACGCGACGAGCCAACTGAACAAAATCGTCTTCGGTGCGACCGGCAACGCTGACGACAATCGATGTGCCCAACGCCGTCAGATACGGCAAGTGATGTTCGATGAAATTGTCAACGCCGTCGTTGTCCAGCCCGATCGCATTCAACAGTCCGGCAGTGGTTTCGACTGTACGCCAGGGAGCGTTGCCGATTCGCGGTTCGGCGGTGATCGTTTTGGGCAGCACCGCGCCAAGCCGAGGCACATCGACGATGCCCTCCATTTCACGCGCATATCCGAACGTCCCCGACGCCACCATGATCGGGTTTTTCAGTTGCAAGCGGCCGAGCGAAACAGATAGATCCACGAGAATCGTTGTTCAGTTTAAGGTTGGGAAGTTTGATGAATTAAGCGAGCGTCGATTTGCGCCAGCAATCGGTCGGCGACGTGTTCTTTGGTTCCATGGATCGCCTCGATCACGATGCCATTTGGGTCAAGCAGTTCGACTTCGTTCGTTTCCGCGTCGATCGCGGCGGGGCCGTTGCTGACCATCAGGTCACAGTGTTTGCGTTCCAGTTTGACGATCGCTCGAAAGTGTCTGTCTTCGGTCTCTAGCGCGAAGCCAACAACCCATTGCCCATCACGCTTACTTTGACCGAGTGTCGCGACCACGTCGGCGGTCTCGACCAACTCGATGGTCAGCGGTTTGCCGGTCTTCGAAATTTTCTGGGTTTGGATTTCGCGAGGCATGTAGTCGCATGGCGCGGCGGCGCCGATCGCGCCGTCGCACGTCTTGAAAGTCTCCGTTGCCGCCAACAGCATTTCGTCCGTCGTGATGACGGGGATGACGGTCGCGGCGTCGGGATATTCGACCGTCACTGGTCCCGACACGATCACGACTTCGTGACCAAGCTTCAGGACTGCTGCGGCCAGCGCCGCGCCCATTCGTCCGCTCGATGCATTGGTGATGTAACGAACCGGGTCGAGATACTGGCGGGTAGGTCCAGAGGTAATCAGAATTCGGGCCAACTTATTGCTCACGACCTAAGCGTTCGGTCGATCAGCCGCTGGACATCCGCTGTCGAAATCGACATCTTCGCAGCCGCCAACGCAAATAGCCGCTTTTCACTTTCGTCTAAGTGTCCGTCCGCAGCCATCATTCGAATCATGTCGCAAAGAAGGTCTTCGCGGGCAGTCGGGGACTGAGGTAGCTCGAGAGCCGCGTCATCACCCAATCCGAACTCGACGGCCTTCTGCAAGTCGTACTCGTCCAGGCCCAGCTCTGCACAACGGTCGGCCACCATGTGGACTTCGCGTTCACCCAACTGGCCGTCGGCAAACGCCATCACAACCAGGTTTCGAAGCTGCTGTCGGCGGTGTTTGATTTCTTCGATGCTCATGACGAAATCGTACCCCGCCCGAGTCGGTCAATCCAGATCCCAAACCGCTAACAGGATCGCGATTTGGCGGTTATTGAGGCGTCCGAACGGCCTGGGAAGCCAGGACATGAGGCATGTTCAAGCCCGGCAGGAAGCCGGCTGTGCCAATCACGTTGACTTGGCTGTTCAGATGGGTTCGCAGATTCACGCCCGGAATCGGTGTCACGTAGGCAACCGTTCGTCCCGTATTGTCGGTCAACGCAAACGGCGGACTGTTTGGTCGGGCCGAGTAGACCTGGACCAATTGGCCACCAAAGGCGGGTGCGGCTTCCGACGGCGAGGGGGGCGGAGACGTGGTCTGCGGTGCTCCCAGGCCGATAGCCGAGGCGATCGTCCCGAGTCCCGATGGGATTTCTAGCGAATCGATTTCAGGCGTCTGGGCGTCGGCCAACATCACGTCACCCTGGTTCCGAATCAGTGCATTGCCATCGCGGCGAGTTGCCACGCGAGCGTATTGGTCGGCTCGCTCGGCCAACAATCTTGCTCGAGTCGCAATCGATGGATCATTCGTGGTGCCTGCCAATTGCCGAGCGGCAGCAGCGACCGGTTCGGTTTCTAACCCCGATGCCTGTGCGGCCATCAGCCGCGACAGAAGAAGAGTCAGCGTATCAATATTGGCGCCGCTCGCTTCCTGGCGAATCTGTTCGATACGCTGTGATGAAACCACGTTCATTGGTTTCGCGTTCACTGGGTTCAAAATCGGTGGCGCGACCGCAGGTGTCATTCCGGACGAAGGAGCCCATCCGGACGCAGCCGGCGAGAGTTGTTGTGCTGGCATTGGCGCCGATCCCGAGACTTGCATCACTGGCGATGGCGGTCCAAGCGATGCAGAAGATTGCATCGATGTGTCCGACGCTGCAAGTGCATCCATCGGCACGGCTTGCGTCTGGGGAGCCATCGGTGGTTCGGTCGTCGCCGCAGCAACAATCCGCCGACCAATTCCGGACACCCAACTATCTTCGGATGCCGGCTCAACCTGCGTCGCGTTTTGTTCAGTACCAATCGCCGCTAGCGTGGGGCGACCCAAGAACGCGACCGATGCAATCAGTCCCTTGCGTTTGGTTGGCTGGACCGATGACGTACCACTCGATGTCCCAGTGGAAAGGGGCCCAGTGGAAAGGCTAGGCGGCGAATGCAACGCAGCAATATCCTGGCCCGATTCAAGTGGTTGGTCAGCCAAAGGGCGTGATGAGTTTGCTTGCCAAGACTCGTTCAACCCGCTGCCGATCGGCAGTGTTTCGACGTCGTTGTTTCGGGCAGCACTTTCCAAAACCGATTGTCCCGATGCCTGAACCAGTTCCGGTTCGTCAATCACTCGGCGACTTGACACCGGCTTGGCGTTAGCCACTGATGATCGCGGCGCAGATCGAGACGACAGCTTTGGTTGCGGTCTCGTGTTCGCTGCAACACGCGAACCAGACTCGCGGTTTCCCACTCCTCGGCTTGATGTGTTTCCGCTTGACTTGCGAGGCGACGTCGGACCCGCGTCGGCAAACATGATTTCTTCGCGAGGCGCATCACGATCAAGCGATGCGATCAGTTCTTCGCTATTGGTGACAACTTGGTCACGATGAACCCAACGGAATTCGCCCGACGGAGGAACAATGCGGTACCACAACTGAGGACCATCGGGGCCTTCTCGCTCGCTCTTGCCGATCACGGTAATCGGTTCACCTTCGGCCAACTGAACTTGCCATTTGTAGGACCGAGCGCGACCCAGATGGGTTCCGATCCAAGCGACAGTGTGGTCTTCGATCACCAGTCCTTTGTCGCCGCTGCCATCAAGCTTGACCGTTTCGGCGGGAATCCAACAAAACGCTGATTCAGGCGGACGAATGCCCAACCAACCGTCTTTGGCTTCGAAGTAAACTTCAAGGGCTTGCCCATGTCGCAGTTCGTCAGTCCGATAGTCTTCGGCCGACGGACCACATCGAGCGTGTGATTCTTCCTGAGCGACGTAGACCGTGTAAGGCTGGAACGTAGCATCGTCCTCGGCCGTCACCGGATTTCCGAACAGGAAACCGAGGGCGGCGAGCAGAATGGGCAAAGCAGTGATTGTTCGACGTCGTGACGAATGCATCGCGAGCGAGTCCTGAAAGGCGAATTTGAGCTTCTTTCAGTCCCCGATAGCCGAATCGTCAATGCAAAAGCAAGATCATTCCCACATTCCGGCGTCTACTTCGTCGCTGTGTACGCATAACGATTCTTTACCGCGGGATCCATCAAGCCGGCCGAGTTCCACGGCGCAATCGTTTCACGGACTTGAGATTCAAATTCATCGTTCGAGCGATCGGTAATCATCGCACACGCTTTGTCCGTCGCCGTGACAAATCGCGGATCGTCGGCATTCCAAAGGGCCTTCGGCGTTTCGCCATTCTGCAATCGTTCTTCGCACACGATCGCCCCAGCAAAGTACAGCATGCACGCGGCGGTGAATCGCGGAAAGTCGTCCATGACGTCGTAGGCTGTGCTGACCATCCGGTCCAACAGCATCGTTTCGCGGTGGAAATTGGCGGCGTAATCGTTAGCCGAATGGTCTTCCAAAATGATGCCGGCCACCCGTTCCACACCGGCAAGCGCATGAGCGATCCCGGTGCTGTGCAGTGGATCCATCGTTAACGCCGCGGTCGGCAACATGATTGCACGTTCGGCGCAAATGGGATCAAACCATCGTTGCAGTCGATCGGTTTGCTGCCAACCAACGCCAGGGCGAACCAACCACGCCGGCTTCATCATCGCTTCAATCGATGGGTATCCCGACCATTCCAACGGTTGCCCGAGCGGTGTCGTGTAACCCACGCTAGTCATTCCGCTGACAAATCGCAGCATCCACATCCACCCCTTCCCTAACAAATGATGCTGAGCCGCGTCGTCGCAATTGAATGGCTCGGTGGCGTCCATCCCACCGGCGTGCAACGTTTCCTGCCAACTAGGTACACCATGAAAGTGAGTGAACGTACTGTGCGTTTGAGTCTGCAAACGATCGGCCATGTCGCGGCAGCCCAGCAAGCGTGCCAGCGCAGCCGATCGCCCCGATGCATCGATCACCCATCGCGCCCGCATCGTCAATTGCTTGGGACTACCATCAGGCCCCGACAGTTGCAGCACCCAGTGGTCGCCGGAACTTTCAATCGATGAGACCGAAAAACCAGTCGCTAGGGCGACGCCTTCTTGGGTCGCCTGCTGGCAAAGGTACTGGTCCACGTCGGCGCGAAACCAGTGCGTGTCGGCCACGTCGTCCGCCGGACTGGCTGCGGCCAGTAAACTGCGCTCACCAACGTGAGATTCCGAAAACGGCTGACCCGATTGATGAGCAAAATAGCTGAAACCGCGTTTACGGCCGCAATCCAAATCGCCATGTTCCCATTGCCAACTGCCCCAGGTCGAGAGCGAAACCAAGTCTTTCAATCCGTATCGCGTTCCCAGCCTGCGCAGTATCGCGTCAGCGATCGGCGTCGACGATTCACCAATCGCAAACCGTGGATGCATCTGAGGATCGATCATCGCGACCGTCATGCCTGCTGATGACAAAACGCGAGCAAGAATCGATCCGGAAAACCCCGAACCGATGACGGCAACATCGATTTCGTTCATGACCGCGGAGACCTTTGATTCAAATTAGTTTCGTTCATACGCGCAACTTCATGACAGTTAGAGTCTTGATCCCAGAGATCCATCGTCACACAAGCACGACCACGAGCATCAGCAACTGTATCATCCAAAAGATTCGCCAGCGTCGACGGGGCCAACACCGGCAATTCGCCCGCTCGACCGTTCCAACCGTGCCCCGCGCGAGCAGGAATCAAGCTGACGTGTCGCGCTCCGGCGTGAATGGCGTGTCGCACTGATAACTTGGCCCAGCGAACCGCCTCGGGTTCGTCGATTCCAGGCACGCCAACGATCAAGAACACTCTCAGGTCAACTCGTTCCTTGGCAAGCCAGTTCGCGTACGCATCAAAGTCACCACGCGACATTTGTTTCCCAAGCCGACCGAGCCATCGTGGTTGGACCGTTTCTAATCCGACGGCGATCTCTAGCGGTGCGTCGATCAGGTCGCGAAACTCCAACAATCGGCGACGTCCGATCTTGGGATGGTTTTCGACGATCACGCGCTGGTAACCGGCCACACGATTGGCGATCGACATATAATCACCGGGCGGAATGCTGCGACGGTCAAAAAAGTTGCCGCTGTTGTAAAGCTTGATCCAGCCAGCGGGGTTCGAATCTCCGATCGCCATATCAAGCTGACGAGCGATTGCACCGGAGGGCGTCGGCGTTTCGAGTGTGTTCTTCCACAAGTCGCACATCGAGCATCCGATCGGACACTCCGACGCCGTCAAGAGCACGGTCAAGACATCAGCCAAACCACCATTGCCATCAGGCTCGCGTTCGCGGACCACCAAGTAGGGCTTGTCGGGCGACAGCGAAGGATTGCGAACGATCACTTCCGATTCCCTGCCTGCAATGTTTCGGCCAAGTACTTTCCGGTCGCATTGTTTTTCGTTTTCGCAACCGCTTCTGGCGTTCCGGCAGCCAGGATCTGTCCTCCACCGGCGCCACCCTCGGGGCCCAGGTCAACGATCCAGTCGCAAGCGGCCAGCAGATCAAAATTATGCTCGATCACCAGCACCGTGTTGCCCGCGTCGACCAACCGCTGCAACACACCGACCAACCGCTCGACGTCTGAAAAGTGCAGCCCCGTGGTTGGCTCGTCCAGCAAATAAAGCGTCTTGCCGGTCGAGACTCTGGCAAGCTCTGTGCCCAACTTGATCCGCTGGGCTTCGCCACCGCTAAGCGTCGTGCTGGCTTGACCAAGATGCACGTAACCGAGTCCGACGTCTTGCAGTGACACGAGTTGCCGGTGAATCTTGGGGACGTTTTCAAAGAACTCGGCCGCACCATCGATCGACATTTCTAGAACGTCCGCGACGCTGGCACCTTTGAAACGCACTTGCAACGTTTGGCGGTTGAAACGTTTTCCGGCACAACGTGTGCAAGTGACAAACAGGTCGCTCAAGAAGTTCATCGAGATGCGTTCAACACCGTGACCTTTGCAAAGCTCGCACTGTCCCTCTTTTGAATTGAAACTGAACCGGCTGGTCGAAAAGCCTCGCGTCTTGGCTTCGCGAGTCCTTGCGAACACCTTCCTTACCTCGTCCAGCACACCTGCATAGGTGGCCGGGCAACTACGCGGACTTCGGCCGATCGGTGCCTGGTCGATAGGGATCAGTTTGTCGATCTTGGTGGCACCACGCAAACTCTTGAATGGCCCCGGTTTCGCCGACACCAACCCCAACTTCTTCGCGAGTGCCGGATACAACGTGTCGTTGACCAGCGAACTCTTGCCGCTGCCCGACACGCCGCTGATCCCGACCAAGGTTCCCAGCGGAAACTCGGCAGTCACCTTTTTTAAGTTGTGAGTGGTCACATCGGTGATCGTCAGCCAGTCTTTGGTTTCACGGCGAGTCTTGGGGATCGGAACCGAACGAGTGCCCTGCAAGTAGGCGCCGGTCAGGCTGTTGGGATCGGACGCGACTTCATCGGGCGTTCCCCGACTGATGATTCTTCCGCCGTGTTTGCCCGCACCGGGGCCAACGTCGACCAAGAAATCGGCATGCCGCATCGTCGCCTCGTCGTGTTCGACGATCACGACCGTGTTGCCCTGCGTTTGCAATTGTCGAATGCAATCGATCAACCGATCGTGATCGGCAGGATGCAATCCGATCGATGGCTCGTCTAGGACATAACAAACACCGACCAGACCACTGCCGATGCTGGTCGCCAATCGAACGCGTTGCAGTTCGCCACCGCTGAGTGAATCGGCGGCTCGATCAAGAGTCAGGTAAGTCACACCGACTCGCATCAGAAACTCGAGTCGCCGTGTCACCTCGCGAACGATCGGGGCGGCAACTTTCGTGTGGAGTGCTGACGTGTGATCGGCAACCTGATCCATCCAATCCTTTGCACCGGAGAGCGACATGGCCGTCAACCGATCGATCGACACATCACCGATCGTGACTCGGCGAGCTTCCGGACGCAGCCTTGATCCTTCGCATGACTGACATATATCAGTGTTTTCGCCCTCGCCCACGGTGCCAAGTCCGTCGCAAGCTGGGCACGCGCCGTAGGGACTGTTGAAGCTGAACGTTCGCGGTTCCAGTTCTTCGAAACTGGCACCGCATTCGACACAAGCCATCGATGTGCTAAAGATCGTTTCGGTCTCGTCCGCGTCTGGTTTCTGGACCAGTGCTGACATCAGCCCATTGCCCAATCGCAAGGCCAAGTCGACCGAGTCATGCAACCGCGACTCGATGCCTTCACGAATGACCAACCGATCGATGACTGCTTCGATCGTGTGATTCTTGCGGACCGCCAGCGGTGGGATCTCGTCCAGCAGGTACATTTCGCCATCGACACGAGCCCGAACCAGACCCGACTTCTGGATCGTTTCGAGTACCTCGCGATGTTCACCTCGGCGGCCGCGGACCATCGGTGCCATCAAAACCAGTTTGGTCTTTTCTGGCATCGCCAGCAATGTATCGCGAATGTTGTCCGCTGATTGTTGGGCGATCGCGCTGCCACAGTTGCTGCAGTGCGGTGTGCCGACGCGAGCGAACAGCAGTCGCAGGTAGTCGTAGATCTCGGTGACCGTGGCGACTGTGCTGCGTGCGCCGGAATTGCCTGCTTTTTGGTCGATCGCCAGGGTCGGGGCCAGCCCGTCGATCGAATCGACGTCAGGACGTGGAATCTGGTCCAAAAACTGTCGCGCATAGGCAGATAGGCTGTCGATGTATTGCCGCTGGCCTTCGGCGTAAAGCGTGTCAAAGGCCAGCGAGCTTTTGCCGCTGCCCGACACGCCAGTGATCACGGTCACCGCGTCGCGAGGAATGTCGATATCGACACTTTGCAGGTTGTGGACGCGAGCGCCACGAATTTCGATCGCTGCGGACAAGGC
>JBAUHR010001048.1:0-7311 GCA_049680385.1 Rubripirellula sp.
CGACCCGGCAATCCATCGACCATTTTGTCGGCCGCGGCGAGCATCGTTAGCACTCTACTTTAGTCGCTAACGCTAACGTCCGACGGTCCACCCAATTAGCATGCGGGTGCCCAGGGACCGGCTCCGGACGACGACTCGAAGACTGGATAACCAACGACATTCCGGGTTTTCTGCGTGATTCAGAAAATCTTTAGGAATAATTGTTCCAGTTTCGCCTACCCCGTGCGATTACTTTAGCTCGCCAAACTCAATTGTCGTGCGAGGATCGATTCCCGCTTTGGACAACCCACTGTCGAATTCCATTGCGTCGAATCCCATTCACCCAAAGCGTTCCATGCAGAATTGCAATTGGGTGACCAAGTGTTTCGGCCGCAGCGTTTGTCGAAACACTCGGTTTGTTGAGAACGACGTGACCTGGCAATACCATGGTTCCACCGTCCACATGATTTCGTTGTCCGCAAATGGCCAACGTCAACATTACGGCGAACTCAAAACGTTAAACGTGTTCATGCTCCGAAACGCAGGAACGTGACTAACAATCGAAGTGCAGTCTCGAAACGAAGTTTGAAAGCGATCTCTATGAAAAGTCAAATCCCCCCCTTCCGCACCATTGCTTTGGCTTCTGTCGTGGCAATTGGTATGTTCGCCGGCGGATCGGTCCGCGGTGATGCTGCAAAGTCGATGACTGAAAGCGTCGGCGAAAAAACATCATTCAACGCCGACTGGACGTTCCATGACGGCGAAGCAAAAGGTGCCGAGGCAGTTGATTTTGACGACTCGGCGTGGCGGTCGCTGAACTTGCCGCACGATTGGGCGATCGAAGGTCCGTTCGATGTGAAGTACAACGCTCGCTGCGGTGGGCTGCCGTTTCATGGGACAGGTTGGTATCGCAAGACATTCCAAGTGCCCGCAGACGCAAAGGGGAAAATCGCTGCAATTACTTTTGACGGCGCGATGTACAACGCCCATGTTTGGGTGAACGGCACGTTCGTGGGCAATCGTCCGTTCGGATACATCGAGTTCCAGTACGACATCAGCAAGCACTTACGATACGGCGAAGAAAACGTCATTTCGGTCCGGCTAAAACCAGAAGACCTTTCCTCGCGTTGGTATCCCGGCGCAGGGCTCTATCGGAACGTTTGGCTCGAGTACAAAAACCCGCTGCACTTGGCTCACTGGGGAACCTTTATCACGACGCCGAATGTTCAAGATGACCTTGCGACGGTCGCTGTCGAAACATTGATCCAAGGACGCGGCGACGACGCACGAGTGATGTACGAAGTGTTCGATCACTCGGGCGAGATCGTCGTTGCGATGGGAGCAACACTGTCGGCCGACCAAGCCGCTGCCAAAGGCGAACTGAAAGTGGCCAACCCGCACCTTTGGCAGTTGGACGATCCGTACCTTTACACGCTGCGGACGACGGTCCGTAGTGATGGACAAGTGGTCGATCGTGACGACACTCGATTTGGCATTCGTACGCTGAAGTTCACAAAAAAAGAAGGCTTCTTCTTGAACGGCAAGCACACTCGGATCCAAGGTGTTTGCTTGCACCACGACAACGGCCCCCTTGGTGCGGCAATCAACCGTCGTGCGATCGAGCGAAAGCTACAGATCATGAAGCAGATGGGAGTCAACTCGATACGAACCAGCCACAATCCACCTTCAAACGAACTGCTTGACCTGTGTGACGAAATGGGACTGCTGGTTCAAGTCGAAGCATTTGATGTGTGGGAAATCGCCAAAGTTCCCAATGGCTACAACAAGTTCTTTGCCGAGTGGGCCGAGCGTGACATCAAGGACATGGTTCGCCGAGATCGCAATCATCCATCGGTGTTCATGTGGAGCATCGGAAATGAAATCCTAGAACAGAACAACACCGAGAAAGGAAATCGTGTCGCAAAAATTTTGAACGACTACGTCAAGTCGATCGACACAACTCGCCCGACCACCTGCGGATTCAACTACTATCCGGCCCCCTACAAACACGGGATGGCAGCACAGGTTGACATCGCTGGCATGAACTACAAACCGCTTGCCTATGGCGAACCGGTGGATGAGTTCCTACCGAATAATCCTGTGGTTGGTTCGGAAACCTCATCATGCACCAGCAGCCGCGGTGTCTATCATCTTCCAATCGACAAGTACCAAACTCACCCGTCCAAACAAGTGACCAGCTATGACATTATCGGCCCACCATGGGCCTATCCTCCGGACGTCGAATTTGACGCACTCGAAAAACACCCCGAAGTTCTAGGCGAATACATCTGGACCGGATTCGACTACCTCGGTGAACCGACGCCCTATGGTGGCAAAGACAACAGCACTAACGGGTACTGGAACGCCGACTGGCCGTCACGCAGTTCCTACTTTGGCGCCGTCGACCTGTGTGGCTTTCCCAAAGATCGCTTCTACCTGTACCAAAGCCAATGGACTGACGATCCGATGGTGCACTTGTTGCCGCACTGGAATTGGGAAGGCACGCCACACGAAACCATTCCAGTATTCGCTTACACCAATTGCGACGAAGCTGAATTGTTCGTCAACGGCAAGTCGATGGGTCGCCGAGTCAAAGGCAAAGACTTGACACGTATCCCGGTAAAGTTCAACCGATACGAATCAGACCACTTCATGTCCAAGTACCGCTTGTCGTGGGACGTCCCGTATACCTTCGGTTCAATCCGCGTAGTCGGCTATATCGACGGAAAGCAAGTTGCCGAGAAGGAAATCAAAACAGCCGGCGAACCGTCCCAGGTTAAACTGGCCCCGGACAGATCGGTGATCGACGCGGACGGGTACGATTTGTCTTACGTCACGGTTCGCATCGAAGACGCGGATGGAAACGTATGCCCAAGGGCTGACAACACGGTCCACTTTTCGGTTGACGGAGAAGGAACCATCGCCGCGGTCGGCAACGGCAACGCAGCCACAACGGCTTCCTTCCAAAGCAATCAACGAGATGCGTTCAGCGGGCTGTGCATGTTGATTGTTCGATCAAAGAATAGTGCTGGCGAGATTCGGATCAAGGCCACGTCGGACGGGCTGCAAAGTGACAACGTAACGTTGACCACCCGTACTTCCACCGGCGCGAAGATAGATCAAGCGGCCAGCCAGAAGGCAAAACCAAAGATCGTTCAGTACCCGAACGCGGACGTCTGGACGGATGCAAAACTTGCGGCAAAAGAGTTTGCTGGATTTGACTTCATCGGCGAGTACGTGAAAGACGGCCAAGCCGTTCAAGTCACTCCATCGGGCGACAAGTTTTATCTGTCGATCTACCAAGGCGGCTTACCAGGATCCGGTTGGGACAACAGCTCGATTGTTCATCAGTGGGTAGATCTGGACGACATGGCCAGCCGATTGCAAGGCTGGAAAAAGATCGATCGCAGCGAAACGATCGTTGGCAAAAAGCCACCCGAGGATGCAACCGTGCTGTTCGACGGATCCAACGTCGATGCTTGGAATAACGGAAAAATCGAAAACGGTGTTTTGAAAGCGGGCGCAGCGACCAAGCAAAAGTATCGCGACTTCACCTTGTACCTCGAGTTTCAAATTCCGCTGAAACCCGAACCGCCGATCAGTCATCCGCATCGCGGAAACAGCGGTGTGTTCGCAGTAGGCGCCTACGAGGTTCAGATTTCGGACACGTTCGGCCTCGATCATGATCCCCAGGCATGGGAAGACATCGACATGCTTAAACCAGTCAAAACTTGGTCTGGAAGCGTCTATGGAATTCGCTCGGCGGATCAAAACATGTGTCTACCGCCGCTGACTTGGCAAAGCATGGAGATCGACTTCAAGGCAGCTCGTTTCAAAGACGGCGTCAAGACTGCCGATGCCGTTATTTCCGTGATCCATAACGGTGTCAAAGTTCATGACCACGTTAGCCTGCCCGAAGGCACCGGCGGCGGACCAAGTGGGCCGCGAGATGAAGTCGCCGAAGGGCCGATCTATTTGCAAAACCACGGCAACCCCAATCGATTTCGCAATATCTGGATCGTTCCGCGATAGCAATCGATGCAACCTCTGGTTAGCGGCAACGTCCAAGAATCCTAGTCCGCTGGACGGTGAATGACTTTCGTAGCTGATCCCGCACGTCCCTAACGATGGCAATGCGAAACACCGAAGACTCAATCTTCAACACTAAATTTCGATTTCCCATTTGGGTGATGAAATTCAACACACGGTGCCTCTCTGGGGCAAACATACTCAACCCCTACAGGAAACCATGACAAAACTCACTTACGTTTTCGGCGTTTGCCTTCTTACTTTGACGGTTCCCTGTTTCGCAGACGAACCTCAGGCAACCGACCGTCCCAACATCGTGCTGATCATGGCGGATGACTTGGGGCTGGGTGATGTGAACTACTATCAAGAAAAGTTCCAAGCCAAGAAATCGGTGGTGCCCACCCCAGCGATGGATGCACTGGCCAAAAATGGAATGTGGTTCACTGACGCCCATTCCGCGACCGCCCTTTGTTCGCCAACACGTTACTGCGTGATGAGCGACAACATGAATTACCGCAGCTACGCTCCGTGGGGCGTTTGGGGTTCGTTCCGTGAGAGTCCGTTCAAGCCAGGCGAAGCGACACTTGGCAGCGTGGCCAAGTCGGCAGGCTATGCGACCGGCTTCGTTGGAAAGTGGCACCTGGGCGGAGACTTCCTAGACTCAGCGACCGGTAAAATCTATCGCAAATCAGAACGCAACGATCCCAACACTACGGTCGACATGACCAAGATGGTTGGCGGCGGCCCGCCGTCGATCGGTTTCGACTACAGCCTAATGTTGCCATGCGGAATCCAAGGACCGAGCTACACCGTGTACGAAAACGGCGATTGGCTGCCGCTTAAAGATGACTCCAAGATCATCTTCCTCGACAAGAAAACCGCGATCGATCCAAAGTTCGTTTCCGACAAAGGCCCCGGGCCAGGCGATTCAAACTGGGATGCTCGTGAAATCGGCAAGTTGTTGTCGTCCAAAGCAGTAGATTTCGTCAATGATCACGCCAGCAAAGATCCGTTCTTTCTGTGCTATTGGAGTCCGCACGTTCATTTGCCGCACACACCGACCACCGAATTTGATGGTCTGAAGATCGCAGGAACTACTCCGTCAAATCATCTGGACACTGTACGAGATCTCGATCAACAAGTCGCTCGGATTGTCAAATCGCTCAAAGCAAACAATGTCTACGACAATACGTTGATCATCTTCACCTCGGACAACGGTGGGCTGGGTGTAGGAGCGTCGATCAAAGCCGGCCACGATTCTAGTGGCGAGTGGCGAGGCTACAAGAACGCGGCGCACGAAGGCGGACACCGTGTTCCTTTTGTCGCTGTTTGGCCGGGCAAGATCGAACCAGCCAGCGTCAGCGACGAACCCGTCATCAACCAAGATGTGCTGGCCACGATGGCTTCGCTGCTTGACGTAAAAGTACCTGCTGATCAAGCCAAAGATTCACTGAACCTGCTGCCTCTGTTGACTGGAAACGGCGAGTTCAAGCAACGCGAGTACATCATGATGCAGGCTGGCAGCAAGAACGAAGTCATGTTCCGGAAAGACGGCTGGAAACTGATCCTGCAAAGCGATCACAAGGTATCCAAGTTCGAACCGATTGCACTGTTCAACTTGAATGACAACCCAGCAGAAGATGAAAAGCAAAACTGGGTCAACGATCCCGAGCAAGCCGAACGGGTCAAAGCAATGCGAGACCAGTACATCCGCATTCGCACAAGCGGCGAGCGAACGACTCCCGCAGTGCAGTCGTGAAACGGATGCAAACCATTGCTATGCGTCTGACAATGTTCCGTCGCGTGCTGCAATGGACATGCACCACGCTCAATCAGCTCATGATCAATCCTCTCTACCAAACATCAACCATGATCTATCGACATCTTCTCTGTGCGATCTCACTTATCGTCATTGGTTGGGGGATCCATGCCGCGCCGGCGATTTCTCAAACTTCGAATCGCCCCAACTTCGTTTTTGTTCTTACCGACGATCAGTCCTACGGGATGATGGGATGCGATGGAAACGAAATCACTCAGACGCCGAACATCAACCAGCTTGCCAAAGACGGCATCTACTTTGACCGCGCTTATGTCACTAGCGCAATCTGCACGCCGAGTCGGATCTCGATTCTGCTGAGCCAATTCGAGCGAAAGCACGGCGTCAACTTTAACTCCGGCACCAGTGTGGCTCCAGAAGCTTGGAAAAAGTCCTATCCAGTTGTGATGCGAAGCAACGGCTACTACACCGGCTATGTTGGCAAGAACCATGCACCGATTGGTGACGGTGGTTACACGAGTGGTTTGATGGATAAGTCATTCGACTATTTCTACGCCGGCCACGGTCACATCAAGTTCTATCCCAAAGATCACCACGACATCTTCATGTCGGCCAAAGACGACACCCAGATCGAAATCGTTGGTGAAAGCGCGACGGACTTTCTGTCTAATGAACATCGACTTGAGGGCGCGATCCGATTTCTCGATTCACGTCCAACCGACAAGCCGTTCTGCCTAAGCATCTGTCTGAACCTGCCGCATGATGCGGGCACCAGCACGATGCAAATGCGAAACAGCGACGATGAAATCTACAAGACGCTCTATCGCGACATCAGCATTCCGTTGCCCAAGAACTACGTCGCCAAAAAGGACATCACGACCCCCAAGCTGCCGACGGACGTGTTAAAAACCGAAGAACGACAGACGGGCTACAACTGGGTCGACGAACCCAAGACGTTGACCGAACGGATGACGCGGCAAATGCAAGCTCTCACCGGCATCGACCGCATGATTGGTGACATTCGCAGCAAGCTTGCCGCAGAGGGGATCGACAAAAACACGATCATCATCTTCAGCAGCGATCACGGCCAGTTCCAAGGTCAACAGGGACTTGGTGGCAAAGCACTTTGCTATGAACAAACCACTCACGTGCCGATGATCATTTTCAATCCGGCCGCTGCGGAAACGGCTCAAGGACACCGAAGAAGTCAATTGGTGCAAAGCATCGATATCGCGCCGACGATGCTGGACTACGCGGGTATTAAAACGCCCGACGAGTTTCAGGGAAAGAGTCTGCGAGGCTTGATCGACGGCAACGGTGATCCGGTTCACCAATACATCTTTACCGAAAATTTGTGGTCAACGCACTTTGGCAATCCACGAATCGAAGCCGTGCAAGACAAACGCTGGAAGTACATTCGTTACTACAGTAACCGTTCACGGGCCGGTGTGATGAATTAGGCTGCGGCTGTTTTCAGATCGTTGGTGTCAGGCAGGAGCGATGGTGCGGGACGGCTGGTGAATTGG
>JBAUHR010001049.1:0-13391 GCA_049680385.1 Rubripirellula sp.
GTCACAGTCGTTGTGCCGTCGTAGACACGATCAGCGGCCGTGATTCCACTGACGGTGACTGACTTCGCAGCGACGTCGGCGGTGGTGCTGGCTTGGTCGGTGAAGTCGTAGTTGCCGACATCCGCACCGCCATAACTAGTGCCGCTAAGCGTGATTGTTTTCCCCGTGCCAGCGTTCTTATCTGCAAACACGCCGGTTGTTCCGCTTGCTGACAAAGCATCGCCGCTGATCATGCCGTTGAACGTCACACCGGTGGTGTCCACGGTGGCTGAGGTCGTGCCGTCATAAGTGCGATCGACGCCCGTGATGCCGGAGACGGTGATCGACTTTGCCGTGATGGCGGCAGTACTTTGTGCGCTGCCGAGCGAGACGGCGTAGTTCGGTGCATCGGTGCCAGAGATTGAAAAACCGCTGTAGTCAACAGCTTTGTTGGTGCCCACGTTCTTGTCGGAAAAACCGCTGATGGTTCCGCTGCCGATGGTCACCGTATCGCCACTGACGATGCCGGTCAGAGTCGGCGTCACGCCGGTTAAGTCCAACGACGTTGTGCCGTCATAAACCTTTCCGGTGAAGGCACCCAATTCGACCGTCAGAGATTTCGCGGTGATGTCGGCCGTCGTCGCAGCTTGGTTGGTGATCGCGTAGTTGCCCACATCTGATCCGCCGAAAGTCGCACCGCTGATGTTGATTGTCTTGTTCGTACCTGCGTTCTTATCGGCAAAGGATCCGGTCGCGCCGGAAACTGACAATTCGTCACCCGATAAAATTCCGTTGAACGCCACGCCAGACGTGTCAAGCGTCGCCGCGGTCGTTCCGTCATAGACTCGCGATTGGCCCGTGAATCCGGAAACCGTGACGGCCTTTTGAGTGATATTGGCCGTGGTCGTGCTGCTTGATGATCCTGAATAGTTGGCCACGTCCGCGCCGCCGATCACGCCCGTCAGGTTGACGGTCTTGCCCGTACCAGCGTTCTTGTCAACGAACTCGCCCGAAACGCTACCCAACGTCAAGCTGTCGCCGCCGACCAACCCGCTTAAGGTCGCTCCGCTGTCATCGATGGTCACCGATGTCGTTCCGTCATAGACCTTGTCCGACGCAAACACGTTGCCGATGAAGATCGGTTTGGCGGTGATCGTGGCGGCGAGCGAACTGGATGTGGCGGACAAGACGTAGTCGCTGATCAGCGAGCCGTTGCTGCCGGTGATCCCGGCCAGCGACATGCCAGACATCGTCAGCGTGTCGGCTGCCGTGACGTCTTTGCTGTTGAACAACAGGCTGCTGTAGTTGATCGTGGCAGAGTCACCCGACAAGAGATTGCCAAACGTGTACGTCGGCGTGAATCCTGATGGACCGCTGGTCGTGCCGTCATAAACTTTTGTCACGCCTGTGTTGGAAAGTGCGGCCGTGATCGACCGCGGCGTGATCGTGTAGCTGCCTGCGGTCGTGAACGGATTGAGCGCGTACAGGTTGGCATCGTCGCCGGTCAGCCCGAGGCCGCTGAGGTAGGAAACGCTGTTGTAGGTGCCCGCATTGGTGAATTGGCCCAGCGTATAACGACCAGTGCCGGCTACGCCGTCCAGATTGCTGTAGTCGCCAGTACCAAAGCTGATCAAGTTGCCATCGGCGTCAACGATTTGGTACGTCGGCGTAATTGAATCACCATAGATACCGGTGCCGCTGATCACTTTGACATACAACAACGCGGCGGGAACGCCGACCGCTTTGAGTGTCGGCAAATCGCCAACCGTCCAAATATCCGACGACCAGCCCGATGGTAATTGCGTGCCGTTGTTGGTCGCGGCAGCAAGCGTATCGCTCTTATAGCTTTGTGTCGGAGTGACGCCATTTCCAAAACGGTTGAGCGTCGTATAGTTCCGCGTAAGGTTGTACGTTCCCCAGTTGCCAACAACCCCGACTAGCCCGCCCGACGAGATGCCACCGACAACGTTGCTTTGCGAGAAGCTATCTTTGACCGTGACGGATTCACCGTAGCCAACTCCTACCAGTCCGCCCGACCCGTAGTAGCCGGCGTAGTTGCCTTCCACAATCGAACCAATCGCGTAAGAACGGTCGATCATCAGGTGAGCAATCGGTCCGCCGATCGACGACAAACCGTTATGGTCTCCGGAGTCACCGAGCAAACCGCCCAATCCCATCTTCTGCGAATGCGAACCTTGCGAGCTGACGTTCACGGTGCTGAAGGATCGGACAATGTTCAACGTCCCGGAATCATGACCACCGGCCAGACCTCCCGCGTAGAAGACGTCTTGTAGGCTACCTTGTTTTGTCGCGATCACGCCCGTTGCCCAAACGCCATCGAGCAAGTTTGTGCCGGTTCCGCTAACGTTTCCGGCGATCCCGCCAATGCGTAAATCATCGGCGGCATTGTTGGAAGTTGATTGACCCAACAAGTCGATGTTGATGACACCAAGATGCCGAACCGACGCGTTGCCGAGCTGAGCGAACAGGCCGTAATTTCCGCCGGAGTTGGCAAGGAGTGTCAAGCCATCGACTTCGTTGCCCAGTCCGTCCAACTTGCCCGTGAAGGTGTTGGAATAAAACGCATCGGTGTAGGTCGTTCCGGCCAGCGAAAGGTCATTGGTCAATGCGTAACGCCCGCCCACCGCCATGCCTTGCAGACCCGCGACGGAATCAAGCAACGTGAACGACTCATTGCCAATCTTCAGTCCGGCAGTGGCTTCGTCAAACCGAATGTGTTTTCGGTTCGCGACGTCCAGGTAATAGTTTGTGTTGGATGTCGGCGCGGATGTGCCGTTGGTGCCGCCGTAGTACAAATTCAGCGCGGCTGCCGAACCGGCGATGTTGATATGGCTGTTGACGAAGATGTCTTGGCCCGCCGCCAACGTCAACGCATCGTCGCTTGACCATGAAAGCGCGTCGTTGACGAACAGGTCGGAAGTGCTTCCCGCCCGCAGCGTTAGATCATCCGCCAAGGCTGTGATTCCACCGACCACCAAATCGCCCGACGCCGAATTGCCAATCGTGATGGATGAAAATCCGTCCTGCAAACGGCTGAAGTCTGTGTTGTCAAACGAGAACGTTCCTGAAATGTTACCAACGCCGATGTCGGTTCCCGCGGTCTTGGGAGCGATCGCAATCGAACCTGTGGAAGCCGCGTTTCCGCCAAGGTTGAGGTTGTCGGTGATCAATTCAACATCTTTGCTGCCGCCGACAATCGCTTGTGTGGCCAGAGTACCAGCGCTGAGCTTCCGTGTGCCGCTGCCGCCGATCGTGATCGCGCCGGTCCAGTTTTGTGTTCCGCTGGTGGTGATGTCCGCGTTTACATTTGCGGTCCCGTTGACCGTCAAAGCACTTAAGGCTGCCGATCCACCTACGTTGCCATTGAATGTTGCGTTGGCTGTACCCGGATTCACGGTCAAGCTGCGAGCCGTGCCGTCGCTGTTCACCGTTCCATGGAAAATGATGTCGCTGTTGGCCGCCGTGAGAACGCGATCGCTTGAAACAACAACGGGTCCGTGGAAGTTCATCGGCCCGGCGAGCGTGCTGGTCAAGTCCGCACCAAGATTAATGTTGCCACCGTAGAGGCTGATCGGGCCAGCGACGTTTTGCGTGGTGTTTACAGTGATCCCCGAAGTATTCGCCGCATGGCCAATTTGTAATCCACCCAGTGTCGGGTCAAGGTTGAACCACGATGTTTTCACGGCGGTATGGGTGAACGAAGAGCTATCAGTCGACGGCAAAATGGCGAGCGAACCGGTCGTGGTGATCGTTGGGTTGAGAGTACCCCAGTCAAATGTGTCGGCGCGGACTGTGACGTCACCGTCACCTGCGTCAAGCTCGACTCCGGTCGCACTGACCACGAAATCGCCGCTGGCTTTCAACAGGATGTTTGCTCCGGTGGCACTACTGGTGTCAATTTCATCAATAAGCGTGATTCTGTTTCCGATCAGATTCACGTCGCCGTTGATGACCATTGGGTTGTAGACGTAAATGTGACTTGCATTGCCGTCCTTGCCGAGTGTCAGGCCGCCCAGCGAGCTGTAGTTGTTGATCTTCAACCAATCGACGTCGCTCGAACCGGTAAAAGTGTCGCCGCTGATTGTTCCGGTGTAATCAAGTTGTCCACCGATCACGGATGAATCCCACGCACTGTTGTTGGGTGCATAGGTAAAGTGGCCGGTTGTGTTGATCGTTAAAACGCCGTCGACCACATCGTCGGTATTCAACGTTAGATCGCTGGAACCGGAATTGATCGAATGGTTTCCGCCCAAGACAATCTGATCGCCAGTGATCGAGATGTCCGCTGTCGAACTGAGCGAAGCGTCTAGCGACACGTTATCGGCTGCTGTGAAATCAAAGGCACCGCTGCTGGACAGTGTCGTTCCCGCAATTTGCAAGCCGATCGTACTGGTGGCCGTCACGGCTGAGTTGTAGGTCTGTGCGCCGGTGGTGATCAGCGCGTTGCCGTTGATCGTGGTCCCCGATGACGTAATGTCCAACGAAGCCAGTGCCTTACCGTTTCCGACGCCGCCGTTGATGGTCAAGCTGCCCGTGCCTGCGTCGATTGTAACTGCGGTCGGGGCGAGGTTTGTTTCGCGAACGTATCGAGCCAGTGTGGATGAGTTGTGACGAAGATCGTTCCATTGCCCGGCCGCGCCAACAAACTGAACCGCCGTTTCATTATTACCAGAGTTGTTCGGTTCGCCCGAGTTCCAGTTGGTGAAAGCACCACCGACTGGTGTTGCGCCGTTGGCACCGGTTGCGAAGATCAAACCGTTGCCGCTGTCTTGCAATCCTTCCGGACCGGTGACCCATCGCCATGATGAATCCGTTCCGATGCCAGTGACGCGTCGACCACCCAACCAAGACGGCGCGTAGTTGACTGCGATGCCTGCGATCGCGTTCTCTAAGCGGGACGTGATCGTGGCTAGGTAGGTATCACCCAACTGATCACCGTTGCCTGATTTTGCATGCGAAACGGCACCTTCCCATGTCTGTGTGCTGGTGACACCGGTGTACTGGTTGCCTGAATTCAGCACGCCGCCAAAGACGATGTCTCCGCCTGCGGAATCAAAGTTCACGCCATTGGTGTTTGCAAAGATCGTTTCGCCGTTGACGGTGATCGTGCCACCGCTGGTTTCCAACGACTGCGCCGCCGTACCGCTGATATAGACGTCGCCGCCAACTTGAACACTCGATCCACCGATCGTCGCGGTGCTGCCATCGCCGAAAGTCAGGTTTCCGCCGTTGGTCTTGATCGAATCGCCCGTCACAATACTGATCCCGTCGCCGGAATGATCCGAGTCGGCCAGCAACGTCACGTTCAGTTTGGCTGTGTTTCCGTTTTGAGTCGCATCAATGTTCGCATCGACATTGATGTGGCGATGAGCCTGTAAGGTCAGTGTCGCATCGCTCGCCATTGCCCCGGTGACGATGTCGCTGTCGACGATGATGTCACCAAGATCCGTGTTGTTACCCGAGCTGCCTTGGGACGCATTGTTGGCGGTCGTCGTGACGGTCACGCTGGTGCCGGTATTCAGCGCGCTAACAATGTTGCTGGCCGCGACCGCATCGATCAGATAGTTGTACGGGTCGATCAACCAGTGACCGCCCTTGCCGTTAGCAGCGCCCGCGTCCACAGCAATCCCATCGGTTTCAATTGTCGCGCCCGACGTTTCGATCAGACCGCCGTCACCAAACAGTTCACCTGCGCGAGCGACCAGCGTTCCAAACGCTTTCGTGATCGAATCAGCATTGGTAACATCCGACCAAAGTACAATCTTTCCACCGTCACCACTTTCAGTTGCCGAAACGTCAATCGTCGCACCGGCTTCCATCGTGACGGTGTTCGCCTGAGTCATCGTGCCACTACCCTGCCAATCGCCGCCGACCAGCACTTCGCCGCCGCCAAGTGTTCCACGGGCGTCGATGCTTGAGTCCGCCGCAAGGGTGATGCTGTCAGCTTCAAGCTGAACGTGCCCGCCTTGTGAGCCGACGGCGCTAGCCGTGGGTGTTGTGCTGACATCAATGCCGGAACCCGCGGCTAGCGCCGGATCACGATGCGCCGCGATCGTACCGTCATGCAGAATGTTTCCATTCGGATTGACCAGATACACTTCGCCGCCCGACGTTGCCGCACCCGTCGCACGAATCGTTCCTGTGTTTTGAATCAAGCCTGCGGTTGAACTGATCCCATTGGCCAGCGTCTGCATCGTCGGTTGCACATACGTGACGCCATTGTCTAACGTGACGCTGCCACCACCGCTAAGCGTGATGTTGCCGCCCGTGCTGGTGATCGTGCCGTGGTTTGCGATGTCGCTCGCAATCAAGTGCGCGCCGCCCGCGCCGGTATCGATGGTTCCGTGATTGACGATGGAACCGGCCGAGCCGGTGTCGGCGAATGCCAACGCACCGCCATTCATGAAGTCGGTGTTGCCAATGTCAAACGTCGACGCTGTGAACCCGTTGGTGTTCACCATACCCGACGAGCTGACCATGATCCCCGACGGATTGACCAAGTAAACATGACCGTTCGAGTTGACCGAGCCGGCAATCGTTGACGGCATGTTCGGCGACGTCACACGGTTCAGGATCGCAGAGTTCGCATCGGGCAAGTTGAAATTGGCAACGTTCCCTGCACCGACGCTGAACGAGTCCCAGTTGACGATCGCGCGAGAAGTCGCGGCGTTGACGTTCAGAGCGTTTCCGGCGTCGGAAATCGCAACCTGACCCGCCACCACATCGGCGCCCGTGGGAACCTGCGCAGCAGCGGACGGTCCCGTCATCGCTGAGGAGGCGATCAAAAGAAACAGAAATCTTCGCGCCGTGCGGCGGCGTGCAGATCGGATTTGGTTTTGCCGCAAACGTCTCATCAGGTGCCCCTCGATTCCATCCATCAATTACAAACGTGTCGGTACACGGTCTGAACGCATTCTCCTTGTCTAGGGAGCTTTTACGCAGACACTGCGATAGACTTCGGACGGAACGGGGCAACTGTCTGAGTTGACCTGCTGGGCAAATGGTAGGAAGCAGGAAGAAGAGTACGGCTGCGCTGGGGTTACCGTTTGTGTGGCCTGCAATTCGCCTGATCGCAGGCAAAGACCGCGGCTGAGCAACGAAGCCAGTCAGTTGAGCCCAGGACGGGCCCGCTAGAAAAAGTGGAAATGAGCCCCAAGGGGAGATCCACGCCCGGAAATGCAACCCGTTTCCGGCAACCGATCGCCAAAGCGGCCCGGAAATCGCTCCCCAACCGCAAGCACGCCCGGCAGGATTCGAACCTGCGACCGCCGCATTAGAAGTGCGATGCTCTATCCAACTGAGCTACGGGCGCGTGGGGAAGATTGTGACCTGATTGGCGGCTTGTGGCAATGGAACGTTGGTTACGGGTCGCGGACTTTCCGTCGTCGGATTAAGATCCCGATCATGGAAAAGACAAACATCGCAATCGTTGGAATGGGCACCGTCGGCACCGGCGTCGCCCGCTTGTTACTCGATCATGGCGACCGCACTTCGCGGCATGCTGGGCGGACGCTGTGGCTGAAAAAGGCCGTTGTCCGTGATCTGCAGAAGCCTCGGGACGTCGAATTGCCTGACGGCATCGTGACCGATTCGATCGCCGACGTCCTGAACGACCCGGATATCACTGTCGTGGCCCAGTTGATCGGTGGCCTCGAACCGGCTCGAACGATCATGCTGGATCTGATGGAAGCCGGTAAAGACATTGTCACCGCCAACAAAGCACTGCTTGCCCAGCACGGACCCGAACTGTTCAACCGAGCCCGCGAACTTGGCCGCAGTATCGCCTTCGAAGCCTCCGTCGCCGGCGGCATCCCGATCATCGCCAACATCAGCCAGTGTTTGTCGGCCAACCAGATCGTTTCGCTCGAAGGAATCCTCAACGGCACCAGCAACTTCATCGTCACGCAAATGGACGAGCGCGGTGCATCGTACGAGGACGTCGTTCGCCAAGCCCAAAAACTGGGTTACGCCGAAGCCGATCCGGCGATGGACGTTGACGGCAGCGACGCAGCGCAGAAGCTAGCCATTCTTGCTCACTTGGCGTTCGGCGCTACGGTCGACTGGAACGACATTCCGCGAGTTGGCATTGATGGATTGGCGGCCGACGACTTGCGGTACGCTCGCAAACTGGGTTACCGAATCAAGCTGCTTGGCGTCGCCAAACTCGCCGACGATGGTCTGGAGCTTTCCGTCGGACCAACCTTGGTCAAGATCGGCACACCGCTGGCGGAAGTCCGCGATGCGTTCAACGCGATCCGAGTGATCGGCGATGCGGTCGGGCCTGTTTTCTATCACGGCCTCGGTGCTGGTCAAATGCCGACGGCATCGGCAGTGGTCGCGGACCTGATCGACACGGCCGTCGGCCGAACTCGATTGACGTTCCAGACGCTGGAGTACTTTTCGATCGATCAGCCGCCGCGAGTCAAGTTGCGAGACGCGGATACTTTGGTCGGACGTTACTACTTCCGTTTGCCCGTTTCGAACCATCCGGGAACGTTGGCGTCGATTGCGACCGTGCTTGCGAAGCACGGCATTTCGATCGCGTCGGTGATCCAGCACGAAACGTCCGACGAAGCGGACGGATCCAGTGATCCGCAGGTCGATCCGGTCACCTTGGTCGTGATGACTCACGAAGCAACCGCCGGCGCTGCTCGCAAAGCAACTCTGGAAATCGAGTCGCTCGCGACCGTCACCGGCCCAGTCGTTCGCTTGCAGGTCAAAGACTAGCGAACGCTCTTTTGCGATCTGCCGCAAACTGCCGCGATCTTCTGCGACGGACGGGAGTGACTCCCCCTGCCTACGGGTGATGCCGTCATTGGTACCACTGGTGACGATTGCACCGGCCGGTGGTCGCTGAATCGGCGGATTGAATCAGTCTGACTCTTCGCCGCGCGCTCGGACGAGCTAACCTCAGGTATCGCGCGTTGAATAGCGCTGCGTCCTGCGCTCATCCTTCGCCCTTGACCTTGTAGAGAGACGGCCATGATCCACGTTCAGCATCTGACAAAAACGTACGAGGATCTGAGTCGCGGTTCTTTTGTTGCCGTCGATCGCGTTTCATTTTCGGTCAAACCTGGTGAGATTTTTGGGCTGCTGGGCGCCAACGGTGCTGGCAAAACGACGGTTATGCGGATTTTGTCGACCGTGCTGACGCCGACTCACGGCATCGCGACGGTCGCTGGTTTCGATGTCATTCGTGATGCCGCCGAAGTGCGGCGCAATATCGGATTCGTCAGCAACAACACCGCGATCTACGACCGCATGACGGCGTGGGAAATGGTTGACTACTTTGGCAAACTGCACGGGATGCCAAAGGCCGAACTTCGCGACCGGTTGGAAACGCTGTTCACTCAGTTACGCATGAACGAGTTTCGCGACGTGCCGGGATCGAAAATGTCGACGGGCATGAAGCAAAAGGTTTCGATCGCTCGCGCGATGGTTCACGATCCACCGGTCTTGATCTTTGACGAAGCCACGTTGGGGCTAGACGTTCTGGTCGCACGAAACTTGCTGAGCGTGGTTCGGGCGTTGCGAGAATCGGGCAAGTGTTTGATCTTTTCGACTCACATCATGAGCGAGGTCGAACGACTTTGTGATCGCATCGCGATCATGCACCGCGGCCGAATTTTGGATTCGGGAACGCTGGTCGAGTTACGATCGCGGCACCAAGAAGATGACTTCGAGGAACTCTTCTTCGGCCTGCTGAGCCGTCACGAGGAACAAGAGTTGGATGAATTGTCGATGTTGGGAGGAGTCTCGTAATGAGTGCGAATTCCGAAGCAAAACGAAAAGCCGCGCGCAAGGCTGGTAAGCCTCGATGGTCAGCCGTTTGGTTGATTTATGTCCGCGAAATGCGCGACCAACTTCGCGACCGTCGAACGCTGTTCACGATCGCGATCCTGCCGATTCTGTTGTATCCGCTGGTCGGAACCCTGTTGTTGCAGATCGCACAATTCACGCGTCAACATCAGACATCGGTCTGCGTCGTCGGCACCGATCACTTGTCCGAAGTCCCGCCTCTGGTTGACACCGATAACCGAGTGTTCGCCGATGGGCTGGCCGATGATGACGAGCGGTTGGAACTGATCACGTACCAGTGGAAAGAAGCTTCGATCACTGGCGATTTGGACGAAAAGGCAACCGGATGGGTTAGCGACGGCGCGTTCGATGTCGTGCTGATCGTTCCACCGGGGTTTGCGCATCCCGAAAAACGTGTGGAAGAAGAGTCTGCGTCGATTCAATTGCTCTACAACGTCGCGTCCGATCAATCCATGGTGGCGCGTGATCGTGTGACCCGAATTCTGTCGAAGTGGCAAAACGGTTGGGTTCAACAACGGCTGAGCGATTCGGGTGTCGACATCAAGATGCTGTCGCCGTTCAAACTTTCAGACATCGACATTGCGCCCGAACGCACGCGTGAAACGGCTCTGTGGAGCAAGTTGTTGCCGTTCATCATGTTGGTGTGGGCAATGACCGGTGCGTTCTATCCGGCGATCGACCTGGTGGCTGGCGAAAAGGAACGCGGAACCTTAGAGACACTGCTGTGCAGCCCCGCGCTTCGCAGTGAAATCGTGTGGGGCAAGCTCGGCGCGGTGACGACGTTCAGCATGATGACCGCGATCTTGAACGCGTCCAGCATGTTGGTCACCAGCTCGTTTGTGTTCAAACAAATCGGCGTCGGCGGATCGATTGGGTCGCCACCGATCATCCCGATGCTGTGGTTGTTGGTGGCGCTGGTGCCACTGTCGGCATTGTTCAGTGCGCTTGCTCTGGCGGTTGCGGCGATGGCGCGCAGCAGCAAAGAGGGCCAGTACTATTTGATGCCGCTAATGATGGTGACGTTGCCGCTTGTGATGTTGCCGATGTTGCCTGGTACGACGTTGTCCGCCGGCACTAGCTTGATTCCCGTGACGGGAATGTTCTTGATGGTGCGAGCGCTAGTCGAAGGACAATACGCGCACGCGCTTTGGCACTTGCCGATGGTCGCCGGCGTGACCGCAGGATGTTTGTGGTTGGCCGTTTCGTGGGTCCGCCGACAATTCGAAGACGAAGCCGTTCTGTTTGGCGGTAGCGATCAATGGGAACTGCGCGGTTGGGTTCGTCACCTTTGGCGAGACCGTCAAACCGCAGCGACTCCGGCGCAAGCCTTTGCATGCGGCGCGATGATTTTGGTCGCGTTGTTTTTTGGAAAGTTGGCGGTTACTGAAATGCCGACGTCGGTCGCTGGCTTTGCCAAGCTGATCATGTTGCCGCAGATCGGAATGATTCTGGCACCGGCGCTGTTGATGGCGACGATGATGACGACGTCGCTGCGCAAGAGTCTGCGAGTTCGGATGTCGCACTGGACCACGTTTCCGATGGCCGTGTTGTTGGGTGTGACGCTGCATCCGTTGTACGTGATGCTGGCCCAGTGGATCAGTTACACGTATCCGATCAGCGAGCAGGCGATGGAGGCGATGAAGCCGTTTACGGACCAAATTTCCACGGCGCCTTGGATGACCGTTGTGTTCTTGATGGCTTTCGTTCCGGCAGTCTGCGAAGAACTGGCGTTCCGTGGTTTCATCTTTGGCGGACTCGTTCGCGAGCGGCACCATTTGCGTGCCGTCTTGATTTCGGCGCTCATGTTTGGAATCTCGCATGGCGTGCTGCAACAGTCGATCGCGGCGACGATGATGGGCGTCTTGTTGGGATTCATCGCGCTTCGTACTGGCAGCGTTTTGCCGGGGATTCTGATTCACTTCACCAACAACGCTCTTTCGGTTTCGATGGAGCGAATTGCCGGTGGATCGTGGGAGGGGGCGTCGTTGTTCTTGACCATGACCGAGACTGGACCGGCGTATCAACCGATTTGGATCGTTTGCAGCATTGGAATTGCGATCACATGCTTGCTGTACTTTGCGACGTTGCGGCCAAATATCGATTTGGCCGAGTCGGACAGTCTGGAAAGCGATGCGGAAATCATCGATCCAACGGCACGATTGCTAGTCGGGTAAACGGTCGGCAGGTAGGATAAGGGCTCGTTTTGGACGCGGTGCGTCTTCGAACAATCCCCAGTTGCTCCCCAGCAGCTCCCCCACTGCGAGATCACGTCGATGAATCAGTCAATCACGCCCGGTCGGCGACGCTTTTTGAAAACAGTTGGCACCGGGGTCTTGGGGGCAGTCGGTGCATCGATCGTCCGACCATGTTTTGCGGACGAGCCAGCCTCGCCGTGGCTGCGGAAGACACTCAAAGTCGGAATGCTGGGGAACAAGGGAACCTTGGCGGAACGATTTTCGATTGCTAAGGAAGCCGGCTTCGAAGGCGTCGAAGTCAACGTGCCTGGTGTCGACATCGACGAAGCCAAAGCCGCGGCAAAGTCCAGCGGCATCATCATCGACGGTTCGGTTGGCGGTTATCACTGGGGCGAGCGGCATAGCGATCCTGATCCGGCCGTGCGAGCGACGGCGCTTGAAAAGCTGAAAAAGGGCATCGAAGAAACAGCGGCGGTTGGCGGTGAGTCGATGTTGTTGGTTCCCGCGCACGGCAAGGACGGTTCGGACGCCGAGGTGTATGAGCGGGCGATGGCGGCGATTCGCGAAGCCATTCCGGTCGCCGAAAAGCACAACGTGTCGATCTTGATCGAGAACGTTTGGAACGATTTTCTGTACGTTCACGATGGCCCGAACGATCAAACCGCCGACGAGTTGGCGAAGTTCATCGACGCGTTTGATTCGCCTTGGGTCGGTGTTCAATTCGACATCGGAAACCACTGGAAGTACGGCGATCCGGCACAGTGGATTCGCACTCTTGGAAAGCGAATCAAGAAGCTAGACATCAAAGGCTTCTCGCGCGCCGAAAATAAGTTCACCAACATTACTGAAGGCGACATCGATTGGTCGTCGGTGGAAACGGCGCTGCACGACATTGAATTCACGGGCTGGTTGGCGGCCGAAGTCGGCGGCGGCGGGCCAAAGCGATTACGCGAAATCAGCGATCACATGGAAGAAGCCCTGAACTGCAGCAAGAGTGTCTCGCTTGTCAACTGAATCAAATGTCGAAACCGTCCACGTTCCGGTCATGCCCGACGAAGTGGTCGAGTGGATGACGGGGCATGCGCCGCGAGTCATCGTCGACGGAACCTACGGTGGCGGCGGACACTCGGCTTTGTTGGTCAAGAAGTTGCCGCCGGGTGAAGGCATCGTCATCGGCTTGGATCGCGATCCGCTGGTCAGCGAACGAGTCGAGAGTGAACAGCATGATCCGCGGTTGACGGTGTTTCTGGGTAGCTACGAGAAAATTCCCAAGGCTCTCGAAGCAATGGAAATCCCCAAAGCGGACGCGATCTTGTTGGACGTTGGGCTTTCCAGCGACCAACTGGCCGACGCGAATCGTGGTTTTAGTTTCAATAC
>JBAUHR010001050.1:0-3803 GCA_049680385.1 Rubripirellula sp.
TTCACAGCATCACGCTTGAACTCATCACTGAATGTCCGCCTAACACGCTTGGGTTTCTTTGACATAACGGTCTCCTGAGAGGATTCTTAATGATTCCTCGTGAGTCCGCCAGTCTTGGGCTATCGAAGGGTTAGGGCTGACACTTGTGCACGCGGTTGTTTCAATGCACAACGGTGAAATCGAAGTGTTCAGCGAAGGCTTGGGATGCGGTAGCGAGTTCCGCGTTCGACTCCCTATGAGTGAGCAACTGATACCGCCGGTCCGAACCCCGGTTGTTCCAAACCATATTAAGACCATTGTTGTCGTCGAAGACATCGCCGACGCTAGGGAGATGCTGCAGGGCCTTTTGGAAATGAAAGGCTATGACGTCCAATGTGCCGGTGATGGGCTAAGCGGACTCGAACTGATCCAAAAGGTTCAGCCCGACGTTTCGCTGATTGACATTGGACTGCCTGAAATCGATGGTTATGAAATCGCAAGGCGATTGCGGGCGAACTCCGACTGTGAATCTCTGTTCTTGATCGCTTTGACGGGCTACGGCCAATCCAGCGATCACGATGCCGTGACCGAGGCGGGTTTTGACGAGCATCTTGTAAAACTACTCGACTTGGAACAATTGAGTCTTGTGCTTAGCCGTCATGCAAAGGGCATTTAGGGATGTTTCCTAGCCCGTGAAAAGCTGTGCAACGTTTTGGGCAAGCGATCCCGTGGTTACACAGGCGACGGCGGACGAACTGGGCGACCCGTCACGTTTCTGATCGTTACCCTAGATCGTTCCGATGGAATGCGTTCCTGATCGGAAGTCGATCCACATGCCTCTAACGTCCATCGGAGCGTTTATCCGAGTTCCCAACAACAAACGGAATTTCTAGTTGCTGTTTTGTCTATGAAACAGCCTTACAAACGACGATGCGCAGGCTTTGACCGTTGCATTGCATGGGTACCGAGTTTTCGATCTCGGTTCCGAAGATGCGAATGTCAAATTCCTTTCCCGACGTAACGGTTGGCAGCGATAGAGATGACGGTCCCGGCAACAAGCTCTTCAGATTTCCGCCAATCATGTTTGCTAGTTCTGCCATCGTGTCCTGTCGGTCATTTTTGCTGACCGACTGTTCGTCGATTGCGAACATGACCGACGCAGACTTCGCGGCAAGTTTTTCAGTTGTCTGCACGAGAATTGCGCCTGTCCATTCACCTGAAATCTGGATCGCACCAGTGACGGGGGACTGTGATTCAAGGTCGTTAACGTCATCGACCTGCTCCACTGACCGACCAACCATCGTGGAGAACACGTTTTCCGATACTTCAACTATTTCTGCGGTAGTAATCATAGGACTTTTCGATTGGGAAAGTGATTGTTCGTAGCGCGGATCGAATGAGATCAGACGGGGTAGTATCCCGTCGCTTTATTGATTACTCGCCGCTCGAACGGCACGTTTAAGTTCAGCGTGGTTTCGGCGCCTCCGAGAAACAGGACTCCGTCCGAATGAAGGCCACGATGCACTTGTTCTAGAATTTGCTTCTTCGTATCCACCGAAAAGTAGATCAGTACGTTACGAAGAAAGACGATATCCATTTTGGGCATCGACGTTGGCCATCGCTCGATCAAGTTCAATGGTTTGAAATCGACCATGCGTCGGATGTCATCCGAAATGCGCCAGTGGACGCCGTCTCGTTTGAAGTACTTCAACAGCATTGGCATCGGTAAACCGCGGTTGATCTCGGCTTGCGTGTAAATCCCTGACATTGCCTTTTCAAGAATTTGTTTCGAAAGATCGGTCGCGGTAAGTTGAATTTGCCAGCCCGTTAGCTCGGGAAAGTGTTCGCGAATCATCATCGCAATCGAATAGACTTCCTGACCACTCGAACACGCGTTCGACCAGATGTTCAGTACTCGAGTTTTTGATCGTCGCTCGATCAACTCTGGCAGGACTGTCGTCCGCAATGCGTTGAACGGATGCAAGTCACGGTAGAAACTTGATTCGTTTGTGGTCATGGCATCGACGACTTCGTCAATCAATGCATGTGCGCCTGGTTGCTGTAGACCTCGGACAAGTTCGTCCAGCGATGACCAACCGTGTGCCCGGGCAACCGGCAACAGACGCGAGTCAACGAGGTAACTTTTGCTTGGTTCCAGCACGATTGCTGATTTCTTCAACACCAAATTTGAAATGTAGTTGAAGCTCGTTGTTGATTGAGTTGCTACTGACATACCAGTTGTCTCCTAAATGCGGTGCGTCCTACATTGGCCAATCGCTGGATTTCGGTCGAAATCTGGGGTAGCGGAAAAGTTGCGTTTTCCAATCCGGCGCGTGCAACGGATCCGGGCATGCCCCAAACGACCGACGTCGCCTCGTCCTGGATCAGGATCGTGCCACCCGTTTGACGGATCTCTTCGCAGCCGCGTGTACCATCCTGGCCCATTCCGGTTAGTACGACTGAAAGCAGATTGCTGCCGTACAGTTTGTTCGCCGAGCGAAACAGTACATCGACGGCTGGCCGGCAAGAGTTCTCAGGAGTCCCTTGATCGAGTTGGATCCTAACATCAGTACCAACTCGCGCGAGTTGCATATGGAAGTCACCCGGCGCGATCCACACTCCGCCGGGATGAATGGTTTCTCCCTGCTCTGCTTCTTTGACCGGCAACGGCGATAGCTGGTCTAGTCGATCAGCTAAGTGCTTTGTGAAGATAGGCGGCATGTGTTGTACCACGAGTACCGGCACCGGTAGGATTTCCGGCAGTTGTGCGATGACAGACTGCAGAGCGTTAGGCCCGCCGGTGGAACATCCAATCACGACCGCATCAACTCGACCTTGCGGGTGCAGCGGTTTTGCGTTGGTGTGACTTGGTCGGCGCGGTGTAGCAGGAGGCAACGAAGTTGCGATTCCTGGACAAAATGTCTTGATCCGAGGTATCAGTTCATCACGAACTTGTTGCATGGCAGCACCGACACTGCCGACATTCGCCGGTTTGGTCACATAGTCATTAGCACCCTTTGCCAACGCGTCCATCGTTGCCTCGGCACCACGCTGGGTCAGCGTGCTGAACATGATCACGGGAAGCTTCGGATAGAGCTTGCGCAGTTCAACCAGCGTAGTGATGCCGTCCATTTCAGGCATCTCCATATCCAGTGTCAGCACATCTGGATTGAGCTGCGGAATTTTCGCTAACGCGATCTTTCCGTTTGCCGCCACTCCACAAACCTCGATCTGAGGATCCGCTGCGAGTGAGTCTGATAGCAGTCGACGAATGACGGTTGAGTCATCGACGACAAGAACACGAATCTTCTTCATCAGACTAAGCCCCTACGCCAAGAAGTTCCAACTTGTCTCTTAGAATCGCTTCGTCGAATGGCTTCATGACATACTCGTTTGCGCCTGCGATGAACGCCTGCGCCATCCGTTCCATTTCGGTTTCGGTTGTGACCATCATGATTGGCATATTTGAGTATGCATCCATGCCACGCACCGTTTTGATCAGGTCGATCCCATTCATGACAGGCATGTTCCAATCGACGAGCAGTACGTCAGGAGTTTCGATCTCACTGAGCTTCTGTAGCGCGTCGGCGCCATGTTCTGCTTCGTGGACTTCGTAGCCCATGTTACGCATCATCGTTCCGATGATTCGACGGATAGCGCGGGAGTCGTCTACAACAAGAGCTCTCATGACGCGATTCCTACTTATCAATGGTAAAGGTAAGCTGAATTGGTTGGTTTGATTGGCGTGGCGAACGCATCACTGGCTCGTCATCGCAATTGAAATGGACCATTCGGATCCAGGAGGCTCCCAAGCCGCGTTACCG
>JBAUHR010001051.1:0-1889 GCA_049680385.1 Rubripirellula sp.
GCCTTGTAGTCCGGCCGAATCATTCGGTCCAACTGCAACTCGATGTGTTGCAAGAGGTCGCGTGAAATTTGGTGAGCTTTGTCGTAAGCCGCTGCCGGTTCGACCGGCCGCACGGCGAGCGTTTCAATCTTTGCCATTTCGTTTCTCCGTTCGTGTTTGAAAACCGTTCGTACAACCACACATGAGCCATGACTTTCCAAACACATCAAGCGAAGTCTGCGAAACTCGCGTCAGAATTCGAATTCTTTTCCGGCACGCCCAACGAGCCGCGACGTGGCCTCGTGTCGCGTCGTTTGGAAGGCCGGCGTTGTGTTTCCCGTCACGACGAAACGCCCGCACGTTTCAAACGTCGGGCGTTGTCGGCGAAGTTTCGCCAAGAGAGAACATCCGGCCAGCTACAAGCCGATCGGTACCAGGACGTGCGAGTCGGCCCCCGTCACCGGGAAGGATTCGCCGGCGTCCGTTCTGGCGTACAAGGCATCGCCGCGTCGTATGACGTCGCGCACCGGCCCGGCGTCAATCATCTCGTTGCGGATCGACCGCAGTTCGTATCTCACGCCGGGCTCCGGCGTCGCGGTTTCACCGTCTTCCAAGTCCTCGACGGTCCGCAGGTCGTAAAAATGCTTCATGGCTCAATCCCCTTACGCTCGCGCGGCAAAGCGACCGCGTTCAACTTTGATGAAACGGCTATCGTCGCCCTTGGCAAGCTCGCGAAGGATCGCCGAGTACAAAGTCGCGTGCGGCGTCTTTCCTCCGGGGCTCGTCCAATAGCCGGCGTCCGTCATCGCGGCAATCATTTCCTGGGCGTTCATCGTTTCCTCGGTCTCGCCCAGGACTTTCAAAGCCGCCTCGATACACGAGAGCTTCTTGTCGCCGGCCGTCGCCGCCACACTCGCCGCGTCGCCGCCGCTGGTCTTCTTCGCGACTCGTTTGCGGGCTCGCGTTTCGCCGGCCGCACTGGCCGTCGTCGTCGCCCGTGCTTTTCCTTGCAACCGCTGGGCGGTTTTGATCAGCACCTTCTTGTTGGTGCTAAGGTTCGTCGCGTTCCAGCCGCCGGCCGAATTCGTCGAGTCGATTCGTACGACGACTTTCTTGTTGGTCACGTTGGCGTAGTACTCGCCGCCTACTTTTACGTCTGCCTTCTTCATCGTTCGTTCTCCGAAAGGGAAAGGGTCGTGGTTGGCTGCCATCGTCAGGCGACGGGTGCCACCCGCCGCTACGCCAAGCCTCCGTGCTGGCGTTTCGGCTTTGGTTTACAAGACCGCCCCCAAAACGCTCTCGTCGAGCTTTTCAAGCAGCTCGCAAAAGATGTAGTGCTCTTCGAGCAGCGGGCCGGCCGGTCCACCGTGGTCGAGGTCCGCGATCTCAAGGGCGTTTACCAAGGGCCGAAGGTTTTCGGCGATGCGGTAGTAGCTCTCGCGAATCTCCTGGGCGGTATGCGCGTCCATGTTTCGGAAGAGTGGGGCAAGGGCTTCGGCGCGGGCCTTTTGGGTTTCGTTCATGGGCATGGTTTGTTCTCCGGTGGAAAGGTTGGTTGCGTTTTGCCGTCGGGCGTTGAGACACATGGGCCATGGTTTTCAAAACACATCAAGCGAATCTCGGCGAGTTCTAGAAATGTTTTCGAACGATTCTCCAGAACTCGCATAACTCCCCAACGTGTGGCCAATTCACGCTCGGAAGTTTTTTCCGAAATGTTCCTTCAGGTCGCGGAGTTGTTCGCAAAGATGCTGCAAGGAACCGACGTGCTCCCAATTCAGCGGTGCGGTTTCGCTACCTGGTGCCGGCAAGTCTTCGACCGATTCGTGCAGGTCTTCCAGCAACGTGAGGGCTTGAATGTGCGCGGCGGTGTAGGCGTGTTCGAGTTTGGCGTTGGCCATGGTTGTGTCTCT
>JBAUHR010001052.1:0-6548 GCA_049680385.1 Rubripirellula sp.
CACGCTGATCATTGGGCAGGAACAGGACTCGGAAGAAGGAGGCTTCGCGGTGCCTCAACGGCTGTCCGCAACACTCTCCGACGCCCGCATTTTCTCGAGTGTCCGGACGGCCAACGAAATCGCAGCCCGCTACCGAAGTAGTCTGCCATACGACGAAACCAATCTGATCGCCAACTGGCAGTTTGACAATCTCTCCAGCGATGGCATCATCACCGATGCGGTCAGCGGCAACAACTTGACGGTCAAGCATGTAACGGAAAGTGGCTTCGTTGCCAGCGAAGCTTCGTTGACTTTCGCCGTCGATGAAAACGCACTCGATGGCACCGTCGTCGGGCAGGTTTACGGTGTCGATACTGAGCGCGAAGCACAGATTGCTTCGTTGTTGGCAGTTGATGCGGACCTGCACTACAACGCCGAGACCGGCAAGTTTTACAAAGGCGTGAGCACTACGGGCTTGTGGAGTGCCGCACGAACGGCTGCCGAAGCCACCGGGCTCAATGGCGTTAACGGCCAACTGGTCAATATCCGATCGGCCTATGAAAACGAGATCGTCCGGCAGATCGCTGCGAATGACGTCGGCTTCGATGTTTGGATCGGTGCGACCGATTCGACTGTCGAAGGAGAATGGCGGTGGATTAATGGCGGAGCTGAAGCTGACCAGTTCTGGCAAGGCAATGAAACGGGCGACCACACCGGCGGTGCCTACCACAACTTCCAGGCCGGGCAGCCCAACGATTCAGGCAGCAACGAAGATGTCGCGCGGCTGGATGATGTGACCGGTCAGTGGCTCGACGCCGACCACGACACCCACAATTTTTACGGGTATATCGCCGAATGGGATGCCGACGCCGTGCTGGATGCGACGGATGTGTTGACCTATTCGATCGCCTCGCAAAGCGTGGCGGGTGCCTTTGAAATCGATGCCAGCACGGGCGAGATTCGTGTGGCCGATGGAACGTTGCTGGACGCCGATACACTGGCGACGCACACCGTCACCGTTCGAGTTTCCGACTCCGAAACAACGCCCAACACGTACGATGAAGCCTTCACGATCTCTCTGAACAATCTGGTCGAGGACAACAACGCTCCGAGCGATCTTTCCAGCGGCATCGAACTGAACACCGACGGCGGCAACGATGCCTACCTGTACGCAGTAACTACGACGCCGGAATTGGCACAGACGACAGTGGAAGTCACGTTTTCAATATCAGCGCCGTCATCGACATCAACCCCGTTGTTCTCATACGCCGCCAGCGACGCCAATGAACTGGTATTGGAAATCACGCCTACGGGAGGCATTTCTCTGGCAAGGCCGTTTGCAAGTACAGTAACGGTCGACCTCCCTCAAATCTATGACGGCGAAATACATCATGTCGCGGCCAGTTGGGATAATGCCAACGGTGATGTTGCGATCTACTTGGATGGCCAGCTCGTTCATTCTGCGACGAACTTGAGCCCGTCGCAAACGATCGACGCGGGTGGAACCCTCGTAATTGGTCAGGAACAGGACTCGTTGCAAGGAGGGTTTGAGACGGGTCAGGTTTTTTCAGGGACTCTCTATGATGTGCGTTTCTGGAACGAAGTCCGCAGCGAAGACGAAATCGCGATGAACTACCAGCACAAGTTCGATAGCGGTAGTTTGCCCAGCGGCTTGATCGCCAACTGGCAAATGGATGGCTTCGACGGGTCGAACCAAGTCGTTGATGTCGTTAGCGGTAATAACCTGAGCATCGGTAACGCCACCGGAACCGGCTTCACCGCCAGCACGCCGGTGGAAGACCTGCACGTCAGCGAGAATGCGACTGATGGAAGCACCGTCGGCTTTGTCGTGCCGAGTGATCCGGATGTGAGCAATGACATCGTCAGCGATGGGTTGTTCTTGGGAGCGTCACCGGCTTCAGGCGGACAGGCTAGCTTGACGGCATCGAGCAGCTTTGGCGACTGGACCGTCGGTGATGCGACCGGTGTGACGGTCTTCAATGGCGACAATGCGGACACGCCACCGAGTGGCGGACACGTCGTCACGCTTAACAATGCATTCGCATCAATCTCGCAAACGCTGACCACTCAGGTTGGCAAACAATATCAAGTCGTCTTCGACCACGCGGGCGGATTTGGTGATGGATTGGTCGATCACGTCACGACTCGGGTTAGCGCAGCAGGCGAATCGCAGGACTTCACGCTGGAAAAACCGCCCACTTGGAATTTTAGTACCAACCTCGGCTGGGAGACTCGCAGTCTGACGTTCACTGCCAGCGACACTTCCACGGAATTGATCTTCCAAACAACCAACGAAACGCTACAGGACAGCGGCATGATCGCCGGCGTGCGCGTGATCGAAATCCCGCAAGCGGTCAGCAAGATCCTGAACAACGACCCGACGCTGTCCTACGACGCGGCGACGGGTGAGTTTTATCGCTTTGTGAATTCGATAGATGGTTTTGATGTTTCGCTGGCCGCAGCCACCGGCAGTAGCCTGAACGGCGTTTCCGGCCAGTTGGTCACCATCGACTCGGCCTACGAGAGCGATCTGATCCGGCAGTTCGCTCTCGATTCTGGTAACAACATTTGGATTGGTGCTCGCGACACTAATAATGACGGCAATTGGAACTGGCTCGACGGTAGCGCCGAATCCAATGAACAGTTCTGGACCGGCGGCAATGCGGGCTCCGCGGCGACCGGATATTACGCCCCCACCTTCGGGCAATCCGAAGCTGCGGGCGAAGATTATGCGCGCATGAATCTGGACGGCACCTGGGCTGACGACACCGAAGGCAGCAACCATGCCTACGTCATCGAGTGGGACGCCAGCGAAGTCCTTTCCAGCTTCACGTTCACCCTGACTGATGACGCCGGCGGACGTTTTGCGATCAACAGCAGCACCGGCGAAGTCACGGTGGCCGACGGATCGCTATTGGACTACGAAACGGCCACCTCGCACAACGTCGCCGTCCAGGTCACCGACGCTGCGGGCAACAGCTACAGTGAACTGATGTCGATCGCGATCGATAACGGAATCGAGCCGACTCAATCGGTCCCGGGGCCACAAACCACGACCGAAGATACCCCATTGGTGTTCAGTTCTGCCAATGGCAATGCAGTCACGGTCAGCGATACGGTTGCTTCAACCGACACACCGCTGCAAGTCTTCATCTCAACCAATTTCAATGGCACGCTAACACTGTCACAGACTACGGGACTTTCCATCCTGGGAGGCAGCAACGGCGGTACGTTCATGACGATTCAAGGAACCGAATCGGACATCAACGCAGCCTTCGAAGGCATGACGTTCACTCCGGTCGGCGGCTTCACTGGCAGTGTGACGCTGGACATGACGACGTCGCTGGGTGCTGACATGGTCGGGCACTACGAATTTGAAGGCAACGCCAACGATACCAGCGTTGGGCTCACGCAACACGGAACGCTCAACGGCAACGCGGCAATCGTCAATGACGCTGAACGGGGTGATGTGCTGAGTCTGGATGGCACCGGCGACTTCGTTGAGATTACCGGCCTGCTGGGCAGCCCTGCGGACGTGACGCTTTCCGCTTGGATCAACGCCGACAGCGTTGACACTTTTGGGGCATCCGTCATCTCAATGGGCACCAGTCCCGCACTCTATCTGGATACAGATGGAACGTTGATAGGATACTACGAATCGGGTGGAACTAATAACGTTGTGCAGTCAACCGAATCGTTGATCGGCACCGGCTGGCGGCACGTAGCCGTCAGCATTGACGCGGCGAATGCCATGACGATCTACATTGACGGACAGGCTGTCCAAACCGCGATGCCCGTGGGAGCCATCGATTACGACAACAGTCCGGATACTTACATCGGTCGTGCCGGCGATGGCGGCGGCGGCTTCGACTTTGATGGCAAGATTGATGAAGCTCGTATTTATTCGCGAGCATTGACTGCCGACGAAATTGCGGCTCTGGCGACCGATCAGCCAGCGGCGATTGGGCCTGACTTAACACAGGCGTTTGGAACGCCGACGGGGGACGGTGGCGGCCAAAACTTGCTGTTCATTCACGATGACTTTGGTGGTATCACCAGTGACGGAACACTTTCGGCACTACAACTTGCTGCTGACAGCGACAGCACACCGATCAATTTTGACTTGCTCATTTTGCGACCCAATGGCGGCAGCAATTTTGATGTCATTCATCGTGTTTCGCTGACCGACAGCGATGTTGTTTCGACGGATGGCAATGGCGTGCGGACGCTGGACATCGGATCGTTGGACGTGCAAGCGGGCGACGTCATCGGTCACTGGTCGTCGGTTGTTGGTGGTTCCATACCATTCACGACAACGACAGGCGGTTCCACAGGTTGGTCGAATTACAGCGACAGTAGCGACCTTGACGTTGGCGACACCGTTCAGGAAAGCCTCAACAGCACCGTAGCCCGCCTTTACGGCCTAAATGTACTGTTCGAGGGCAACAACGCGACCCAAACGACCGACAGCGTTGCGATCACGGTTGATCCGGTGAACGACGGGCCGACGTTTGATGTGGGTGATGGGATCGTGACGACGGCGGTTGGCTCGAATTATGATGCCGGCGCGGGAACGGTCGTTCTGCCGGACGGGAAAATTCTTGTCGCGGGGACGACCAGCAGCGGCACGGGCGCTGATTTTGCGTTGACACGCTACAACGCTGACGGATCGCTCGACACGACCTTTGGCGGCGGTGACGGGATTGCCACTTCGGGCATCTTGGCGAATACCGAAGTCGCAAACAGCATCGCTGTGCAGGCAGATGGGAAAATTCTTATCGCCGGATACAGCAACGACGGCAGCACAGATGACTTCGTCGTCACTCGTTTTAACGCCGACGGAACGCTCGACACAGCTTTTGGTGGCGGCGACGGGATCGTCTCCACGCCAATCGGGGCGGGGCAAGATCAAGGTTGGGGCGTCACGACTCAGCTAGATGGAAAGTTCGTGGTCGCCGGACTTTACTTCAACGGCACGAATCACGATTTCGCCCTGATTCGCTACAACGAAGACGGAACCGTCGACAGTAGTTTTGGTGCAAGCGGAATCGTCACGACGCCACTTGGGTCTGGGATAGACCAAGCCTTTAGCGTCACTATACAGCCTGACGGCAAACTTCTTCTGGGCGGTAGAGGTTCAACCGGCGGGCAAACGTTTGCCTTGGTTCGCTACAACACCGACGGTTCGCTCGACACGAGCTTTGGTGGTGGCGACGGAATTGTGGAGACGCCAAGCGGTTCCGTAGCCGGAATTGGCAACAGTGTCACGTTGCAAGCCAATGGTCAGATTCTGTTGGCAGGTTCGGTTTGGGATGGATCACGAGGCCACTTTGCAGTGCTGCGATACGATGCCGATGGCACGCTGGATAGCACTTTCGGTGGTACGGGATTGGTAACGACATCCGTTGGCTCGACCAATGATAGCGCTGAATCCGTTACGGTGCAGGACGACGGAAAAGTCCTTGTGGCTGGATACAGTTCCAACGGCACCGACAACGATTTCGCATTGGTTCGCTACAACACGAACGGCTCGCTGGACAATACCTTCGGCACCGGCGGGGTCGTCACAACGCCCGTTGGACCGGGAAGCGATCTAGCTTACAGCGTCAGTGTTGCAGGTGACGGCACGATTGTTGTGGCGGGACGGAGTAACAACGGCACCGATGAAGATTTCGCTTTGGTTAAATACAACAGCGATGGATCACTGAACCAGCAGTTTGGTACGATCGCGAATTCGCTCGACGGCAACCCAACATACACAGAAGGCGGCGCGGCGGTTGTGCTGGATGGCGATGTCCAAGTCTTCGACCAAGAGCTTTCAGGAGTCGATGATTTCAATGGAGCAACCCTGACACTGGCTCGCAACGGCAGTGCAAGTGCTGACGACCAGTTCTCCGCGACCGGCACGCTGGTTTCGCTTGCTCAAGGTTCAAATAACTTGATCGTCGGAGCGACCACGATCGGCTCGGTGACACAGAACTCTGGCGGCACACTGGTTCTGATGTTTAACAGCAACGCAACGAACGCACTCGTCAATGAAGCGATGCAGCAAATCGCCTACAGCAACAGCAACGACGCGCCGCCGGCAAGCGTTCAGATTGACTGGACGTTCGATGATGGCGGCGACAGTGTTCAAACTCAAGGCGGCTCCGCAGAACAAGTCACTGGCAGCACAACGGTCAACATCATCGACGTGCCGAACCCGGCGACGCTGACCGTTCCGATCGCTCAATCCGTTGATGAAGACGCTCCGCTGACGTTCTCGACCGGCGTCGGAAACGCGATCGTGATTGATAGCGGAAGCTCAGACGATCCCGTCGTGACTGCGACGTTGTCGGTAACCAACGGAACGCTGACGCTGTTCACGACGACTGGCATTACGTTCCTTGATGGAACCAGTGACGGCGACGCAACGATTACGATTTCCGGTACCGAATCGGATATCAACACGGCTCTCAATGGCCTGCAATATCAAGGTACTCAAGACTACAACGGCGCCGATACGCTGACGGTGACCACCGGTTCCGATGCGGCGACCGATGCCAACC
>JBAUHR010001053.1:0-48795 GCA_049680385.1 Rubripirellula sp.
GTCAACAGCAACGGATCGAACAACTTTCAGCCGTCTTGGCCGCAGCCGCGAAATGGCAACGACTCGACGATGATGAAAAACTGTTAAAGGAGATCGCCGACACAGCCACCCAATTGCTGCGGTGCGAACGAGCCAGCATCTTCTTGTGGGACCGTCGACGCAGCAAACTTATCGGGCGTCCCGCGCTTGGCATCAAGGGCGGATCGCTTGAAGTTGATGACGACGCAGGTGTGGTCGGCGAAGTCCTTCGCAGTGGCGAACGAAAGATCTGGAACGCAGGATCTGATGACGAAGCGAGAGTGAATCGCAAGGTTGACGCGACGCTCGACTTTCAAACGCAATCCCTCGTTGCCGTCCCGATGTCTCGCGGCCAAGACGAAAACAAACGCGATGAACTGATCGGCGTTTTCGAAGCGATCAACCACATCGATGGTGACTTCGACGAATTCGATGCGGTCTTGCTGGCCGACTTGGCGACTCACGCAGCAGTCGCAATCGAGTCTTTGCGAACTCGTCGCCGGCTCGTCGAATCTCGCGACCGACTGGTCAACGATGCCGCATCATCGAGTCCGCTTGTGGGAAACCACGAGTCGGTCCAAAACATTCGCCGCAGCGCCGACAAAGTCGCCAACACTGATTTATCGGTCTTGATCCTTGGCAAGAACGGCACAGGCAAAGAAGTGCTCGCACGCCACGTTCATTACGAGAGCAAGCGTCGCAGCGGCCCATTCGTGGCGGTCAACTGTGCGGCCCTGGTCGAAACGCTGCTCGAGAGCGAGCTGTTTGGACACGAAAAGGGCGCGTTCACCGATGCCAACCAGACTCGCGTAGGCAAGTTCGAATTGGCAAACGGCGGAACGCTATTCCTGGACGAAGTTGGCGACATGAGTCCCGGAGGCCAGGCAAAACTGCTGCGTGTGCTAGAAGAAAAAGTCGTCGTACGCGTCGGCGGATCACAACCGATTCCCGTCGACGTGCGAGTGATTGCCGCGACAAACCAACCGCTCGAAGAACTGATCCGCGAACGGCGTTTCCGCGAAGACCTGTACTTCCGCTTGAACGTGGTCTCGTTGACATTGCCCCCGCTATCCCAGCGTGGCGACGACGTGATGCTGCTGGCCAATCACTTTTTGAAACAGTTTTGCTACCAAATTGGTCGGCAGGTTCCGACGTGGAGCGAAGCTGCCAAAAATGCGATGCAGAACCACCCATGGCCAGGCAACATTCGCGAACTTCGCAACACAATCGAACGCATCTGTTATTTGACCGGCGACGACGTCATCAAGTCAGACGATTTGAGTTTGACCGGAGCAAACATGAACCGCGATGGCGGTATCACTCGAATCGACATGCCGATCGAATTGAGCGAGTCGACAAAAATGTTCCAAGTCGAACACATCGAACGGGCGATCCAATCCAGCGGCGGCAACATGACCGACGCAGCCAGCCGACTTGGACTGCACCGTTCGAATCTGTACCGAAAGATGCGGCAACTCGGCATGCCAACGTCCGGCGAGTAAGAGTGAGTTCGCAGCGACAGTCATCAAGCCTCGCGGGGTTGTCGATTTAATCAGCCGGAACGGGCCAGCGTCCGGTTCTGCGACGTTGACCTGAGCGTTGTTTCTGAACTAACGCATAAAACGACAATCCGTTGACGAGTATCGCTACCCATCACAAAGGATATGATGGACCGTCAATCCGCTTTCGACTCGGTCGCCAACCGTCGTCCGTCTTTTGAAAAAATGCTCGACTGCACTATCCCAAGCCGGTTCAAACGAAACGTAGCTGCGGTCGCTAAGCAACCCAAGCCGTAGACACACGATCGCTTGAAGTTGATCGACGACGCTTCGGCAAAGTACTTCGTTGGGCACGAGACCTCGCCCATCCGAAATCGAAAGTAGATGGCTTGCGACAACATTTGGTTATCGAAAACGAAGTCGTCCGAGTTCTCTTCAAGCGGTAGCGCCAACAACAGGTCTCGGGAAAACGCACGATAGCCGGTGTGAAATTCCGTCAACTTGGATCCCATCAGTACATTCTGAAAGAGCGTCAGGAATCGATTGGCGATGTACTTCCAAATCGGCATCCCACTTTCCCTCGCTTCGCCGCCAAGAATGCGACTGCCAATGACACAGTCGTACAGCCCGCTGCCGATCAGCGACACCATCGCCGGCAGTAATTTTGGTGTGTATTGATAGTCAGGGTGAACCATCACAACGATGTCCGCGCCCAGTTCGAGCGCTGCCTTATAACACGTTTTTTGATTGCCACCGTAGCCGCGATTTTCCGGATGTCGAAGTACGTGCATCCCCAGCGCCGCGGCAACACTCGCTGTGTCGTCGCTGCTTGCGTCGTCAACCAACACGACTTCGTCGACCAAGCGTTTGTCGATTTCGTCGTAAGTTCTCTCGATGGTCTTTGCCGCGTTGTAAGCCGGCATCACCACAACGACTTTCTTTTCGTTAAACAATTCGACCTTCCAGTTTTTCGGACATAACCCTGATGTTGGCTGACTTCGGACGAGCAATCGCGATCAACGTTCCACCACGGCCAAGCCAACCGGCAATCAATACCGGCACAGCGACAAGCACTGACAACGCAGCACCTAACAATAGTGCAGCCACTCGGCCGAACCGACCGGTTTTTGTCGGCCGCCGCGTCAACAACTTAAACAACAAATTTGGCTCGCCGCCCAACGCGTCGACAGCACTCGATGACCACCCCAGCAAATCGTACTCGAATTCGGAACCGCGAAACACTTCAACATCAAAGTCTCGGTCCGACAACAATTTCGTCAATGATTCAGACGTGAAATGATACGCGTGGCGGGGCACATCCAAGTGCAGCCAAAAACGCCCAAAAAGCTTCGATGGCAAACTGCCAAAGTCGGGAACCGCGACCACCAAGACCCCATCGCTCGCGATCTGGCCATGAACCTGCTTGGTCACTTCAGCGGGATTGGGCAGGTGTTCTAACACATGCCACATGGTCACGATGTCGAACGGCGATTCGGCCGCCGTCTGGTCGAGCGACGACTTCACCGGCAATCCAGCATCCGCAGCGACACTCGAAAACCGTTCCACACCGATTCCGGCGTAGCCTACCTGGATCGCGGCCGCTAGAAACGTTCCGTCGCCGCATCCGACGTCCAGCAGTTTCGCCGGCGCAGACATCCGACTGAGTCCGCGGATGATTCGGATTCGCCGGCGATCACACATCGACGCGGTGAACCCGTGTCGCTGGCCAACGTATTCCTTGCCATAGTATCGGTCCAAGTCGCGTGGCATCCCAGCGGTGACCCCCAGTCCACATTCGGGGCATCCCGCGATGTCAAATGAGTCGCCGGTTTGGGCGTCTCGAACTTGGTGCCGTAGCGGTATGAGTTCTCGTTCGCATAATGGGCATTCAAAGTCGTTCAAACCGAGTCCGCCGAAACAAAAAGAACTGAAATGAAATCGCTAGGGAATGGGCAGAAAAAAGTTGTCCGACCCGTTTTGTGCGAAGCATCCGAAGGGCAGGTCCCCGACAAAAGGGGTTGGACACTTTTTTCTCGCACGAATCTAAAGCGTACCAACGGAGCCGGCATCGGAATGATGATCGTTGTCTTGTTGTTCATCTTAGTTCGACTTCCAACCACGTTGCTCGCGCCCGGCGGACAGGACGAAGAATGGTACGGCATCCCAGGGCTGACGATTGCCAGCGAAGGGATCCCACGCGTTCCCTATGCACGGGCAACCGATCCAGAGAGTGTCTTTATCGGCGCCGATGAAATGTTGTTCGCCCAGCCGCCGCTTTCGTTCTATGCGCAGGCTCCGTTCTTTGGCGTTTTCGAGGGCAACTACGGAACGGCACGACTATCTTCGTTGGTCGCGGCAATCGTTTCCATCGTGTTGACGTTTGGAATCGCAGAAGCGTTCTTTCAAGATCGCCGACTGGCAATCTTAGCAGCTGCGATCTATTCATGTTCGCGTCTGTGTTTCTTTCCTGCCATGGTCGCACGGCCCGACATGCTGTGCGGAATGCTTGGATTGCTGGCCGTGTATTGCGTTGCCATTGGCCGTCAACCGTACCAAACCAAATGGATCGTTGCGGCAGGAATCAGCGTCGGACTTGCCGCGCTTGCGCACCCGTTTGCAATTGTGTTTGGAATTCAGATGACGCTCTGGATCGCTTGGAATGGCGAGACTTTGGTTGAAAGAGTTCGCCGTGTCGGCGTGTTCGCCCTTAGCGTCACAGCGACGTTTGCGACTTGGACACCGCTGATTCTGATGCGGCCTGATCTGTTTCGATCACAATTCATTGGCAACATCTTGCGGCCGGCCGGGCCGGGATTGCTGAGCCGATTTGTGATGCCTTGGGAATCGTTTTCGCACCAGATTCCGCAATTGATCGATCGCGCGCATCCGATCCAGTTTTCAATGCTGTTGTTTGGATTGGTTGCGATCAGTTTCTTGGCATGGCGCAAACGCGATCGCGCTGCGGCGACGATCGCGGTGCTTGATATATCCAGCGTGTACCTATTGACGGCATGTTTGGGTGACCATCCGATCCAAGGTTTTTGGTGCTACAGCGCGTCGTTGGGGTGGATCGCTTTCGCGTATGTGGCACGACAGTTCGATGTCGCTTTCTTTCACGGCCGATCCAACCAGACATGGCTGCGAACGTTTGCCACTGTGATCCTGTTGGTTGCGATGTTGCCTGGTGTCGGCGGCCGCGCCGTGATGACTTACGCGACTAAGTTTGGTGACGACGTGTACGCAAGTCCGCGATTCGTCCGCACGATTTTGGATGACCTGCCGGCTGATGCGACGTTGACGGTCGGCCCCGAATTTTCGTTGCCCGTCTATGCGGCTGGCCGCGACGTGATCTTGGCGTGTCGTCATCCGATGTACTTTGACAGCGCCAAGTTCCCAACCGACTATTACATCTTTGGACGCCGTGATTTCGCGGAAGACATGGTCGCCGCCTACGCATGCGAACTGGTGCGCAGCTACGGCAATCGCGATGATGTGTTTGCCAACTACGCCGAAGTCTATCGACGTTCACCCGAGGCAACCGCGGCATCTGCAACCGCATCTGAGCCGGCAACCGCATCGGTGTCTGCTTCGCCATAGTGAAGCCGGAGTGCCAGTCGGCCGCATCGTTCTTGGAACTGAGCCGGTGTGTCGCCTTGACCGGCTTGACAGATATCATCGATCCACTGCGGCCAATCGTGCAAGATCCGATTCGCCAACTTACGGCGTCCCTCGTCGCCCAAACGTCCCATCGACACGACGCGGTCAACCCGTCCGGGGCGTGATCCGATGGCACCGGGTTGCCCGATCGCAGGATCGATTCTGTCCAGATGATTGGTCGTGATCATCACCATCAAACCATCGGCTCGCTGGACACCGTCCAAGCAATTCAGCAAACAATCGAACGTCAATCCAGGCCCGCTTTGATTCGCGATGTTCTTGCGACCATCAAAGACGGCATCAAGGTCTTCCATCAACGCCATGCACGGCACCTCGGCCAGCATCTGGTTCCATGCTTTTAGCAGTTCATCATTCTTAAGCGTCGCCAAGTCATAAACGAAAATGGGCAAATCCAAGTCTTCCGCCATCGCACGCGCCAACGCCGTCTTGCCGGTTCCGGGTTCACCATGCAACAGATAACCACGTCGCCATGGAAGCCCACGTTCTTGGTGCCACTGTTCGGTTTGTCGCCAACGACCGGCTTCACAAACCAAGTCTCGCGCCACATCGTCCAGCGCCAATCGGTCCACCGCTGAAACATCCTCGCCCGGATCGCTGCCGAAGTCCGAGAACGACCAACCGAGCGGACGATGGCTCAGACAGGCGCGAATGTCGCTGCTGCTAGTCGGACTATTGCCGCCACTCTTGCCCTTCATCTGGATCGTCGCCGTGTTGCCGGCGGTACCATGCACAAATCGGATCGAGTGACGTCGACCGCCCGTCGATTCGTAGTCGCGGACTTGCTCGTTGAAGAAGTTCGTCGCGTCGCTGATCAGCGTGTCAGGGTCAATCGTGCCACGCGGGAAAGTGATTGAGATTGTTTGATAGTCATAATCGGCGGCCTGCAAACCTTCTTCCATATCGCCGAGTCCGTCTTTACTTTTGGCAACCCAGATCGGTCGCCAACCTTGCCAATACAGCCGCCCCGTCGGCGGCGCGATTTCCATCGACACCAACTGCACACGCGACTTCGGTCGAACAAACAACTTCCATCCCACATAGGCTCGCGGCCCAAACCGCGACGCAGTGAAATGGTGCTTCATGTACAGCAAAATTGCGTCGGCCTGGAAACCACTGGTCGTGATTTTGACAACGACTCGTCCGGCGATCTGGCTGTACAGACTTTTCACGTGCCCCCAGCCGGTCGCCAAAATCGTGACCGCTGCCGCACCGCCTGCCAACATCCAACCGTTAAACGCTTCTTCCACGACGCCATACTTTCTAAAGCAAACTAAGCAATCAGCGTAAAAAGGTATCCGCCCCTTTTTGCGAAGCACCCGAAGGGCCGGTTCCCGGCAAAAGGGGGCGGATACCTTTTTCGCGCTGATAAAAAACAAACTTCCCGCAACCATGACACGCGTAAACGCTGCTGGGTTACCGCCTAAGCTAGAATGGTGACTCCGAATTCTCAAAACGCCAAACTTTATGAACTCATGCCATCGATCTTTACCAAAATAATCGCCCGCGAGATCCCCGCTGATATTCTTCACGAAGATGATCTGTGCCTGGCTTTTCGCGACATCAGCCCCAAGGCGCCAACCCACTTTTTGGTGATCCCCAAAAAGGAAATCGTTTCCCTCGCCGACCTGACCGACGAAGACCAAGCAATCGTGGGACGCTGTATCGTGGTCGCGTCCCAGGTCGCCGCCGCCGAAGGCTTAGCGGGCGGCTACCGTCTTGTCTGTAACTGTGGCGACGACGGTGGCCAAGAAGTCCCCCATCTGCATTTCCATGTCATGGGCGGTCGCAAATTGACTTGGCCGCCGGGTTAATCTCGCGATCAGATCGGCTGGGAACCGCGACTGACCAATTTCCAAGCCGGTGACATGTGACAGAGCGTTAGACCACACAACTGCACAACGGCCTGAACAGGTTGTCGCGGTTGCAGCGGTCGTGCTCACGCTAGTGAGGGTCTTCGGGACAACTAGCTTGCCCCCACAAAATTTCATAAGGATCGACGTGTGCACATTTCGATAGCCAACATTGAAACGGGAGGGCAGTCCCGTTCCGCAGCGCCAAGAGTATGAGTGGGGCCCATTCGCACCAAAACTTTCTTTGAAGTTCTGGTCGGGTGGAAATGAGTTCCTCCCCCATCAAGGCTCTCGCGTGTCTGCCACTTTCGCTCGCGTCTCACTATCAACACTCTCAGTCGGGACCGTTCTATCGTCGCCTATCTTTGATCCTGATTCCGCAGGAACAAAACTGCTGGGCAAGAACATCGAAATCAACGAGCAGTTTCTCAGCATGCTCGTCAAACGCGGGATCAGCGATGTTGTTGTCAACCGACGTGACTTAGCGATGCTAAAAGCGGGTGCGCCACAAGGCATCGCCCGCAAAGTCGACGACCATTCGTACGCGCAAATATCCAAGACGAACCGAGCAACCTCAGACATCGATGAAGAAGTCGTCGGACAGGGATTCAAAGCATCAATCGAGATGCCGTCCAAGACGGTTGCCGAACGACTCGGAGCACCGCGTTGCGATCGCTACGACCGACAGCACATGCGAGAAACGGCAAAGAAATCCGAACAACAAATCAATTACCTCGACGAGTTGTTCGTAAATCTGATCAAGGGCTCCTCGACCGACGACGAAACACTCGACGGCGTTTGCCGAGACAGTGTCAAGTCAATCCTCGACGACCGCGACATGTTCCTTTGCTTAGGATTGAATCCATTCGACACCGAGTATCCGGCGCGACATAGCCTGCGTGTGTGCAGCGTCGCAATTTCCATCGGCCTAATGCTTGGGCTAGACGATGCCAGTCTTGTCGATCTTGGCACGGGATGCTTGATCCATGATGTCGGAATGAAAATGATGCCGCGCAAGGTCTACACTGCAAAGCGAAAGTTGACGCCGGACGAACTGACGTCTCTCGCCGAACACCCAATCCTGACACTCGATGCGCTACAATGCCCCGGAGTCCGGATCTCGCGAGTCGCACGAATCGTGGCCTACCAACTTCACGAACGATGTGACGGCAGTGGTTACCCTCGTGGCCGTGTCATGGACGAGATTCATCCGCTGGCTCGGATCGCGGCGGTCGCTGACGCCTATGTCGGACTGGTATCCAATCGCGGTCATCGCAAAGGCCTGATGCCCTACTTTGCGATCGAGAAACTTCTGCACGATGTTGCTGGTGGAAAGTACGATGCGAAGTCCGTTCGCGGGTTACTTCACGCCGTGTCGCTATTTCCCATTGGTTCGTTTGTCGAGATGAGTGACGGCCAAATTGCCCGTGTTATCCGATCCAACGGCGAGGACTTTACTCGGCCGATCGTCGAAACCTGGAACGCACGCCACCGAGAATACGAAATCGACATGATCAACTTGGCCAGCGAGCAGGACGTCCGAATCGTGCGAGCTGCTCGAGACCCGCAGGCGGCCTAAAACAACCGATTGACGACACGAAACGCACGTTCACATGTATACGCTTGTACCCAACCTTGTTCTACGGTAAGCTCCTGACCGATTCAATCATCCTTCGGACCTTAAAACGGAGTTCGGCATGTTGGTACTGTCACGGAAAAAAGGGGAATCGATCGAGATTCCCGCATTGGGCGTCGTAGTTCAAATCTTGGATTTGAAGAAGTCGCGGACTGAAATTGGCATCGAAGCGCCTCGCGAACTAACCATCGTTCGAGGCGAAATCGCCGACATTCGAACCGGTATGGACGAATCCCGATCGGCCGAGACGAGCTATCGAACGACCGAAGAAATCCAGGTCGGTGGACAGATCGGTGAAATCGAAGCCCAAATCGCGGCATTAGCCAAGCTTGCGTCGCTGCCGAACCGAGCCATCGCGGGGAAGTTGGCCGCAGACTTGCGGAGCCGCGTCACAAGACTCAAATCGTCACGGCCTTTGCGAGCCAATCCGGCTGACGATCGCGTCGCGATTCGCCCCGAGGTGCTTGACGAACTTCGCCGCAAGCAACAAGTGCAAAACAAAGACGCCGTCTGCGTTCGACAAGCATCGGTGGGATACGCGATCGACTGTGCAACCGCGGTTTCAGCGTAAGCCAGCAAAAACGCTAGCCTACGGCTGCCATTTTTCGTCAAAGAACCCGGCGGCTTTGACTTCGCCTGGTGCTTGGGATGTCGCGCCGCCAGTCACATCGACCAATGCCCAGTCAGGCAACTTTGGCGTTTGACGGGCGTTGTTGAGATAGTCGTATTCACGGAATGTGAAACCGCTGTTGATGACGACGTATCGTTCAGGGTTTAGCGGGTTTGGAAAAATCATGATTGGCACATGACCGACCCGCGGCACTTTGTGTTCACCAATCGTGACATTGCTGTCGCTCCACTCGACGGGCAACTCGTCCGCGATTCTCGCGATCACTTCGTTCGATTCAACATCGCCAAACAAAATCAGGTTGCTCGACGCAATCTGTTCGTCGGTCAAATCACGATCGACCGTTTGACGGACATCCCCACGAAAATGCCTTCGCCACTGGTCCATCGCATGCGCCGATTCGGATTCGACCCACTGTTGAACGACCTTATCGCTGGACTTGTCGCCCGGTGTCACGAACACGAACGAATCCATCAATGCGTCGTCGATGGGCCCTTGAAGCCCTGGACGCTTCCGCAACTCGGTTGCTGACTCTTCCGCCGACGTGGCCCATTCCTTATCACTGAGCGCCAGCGAAACGTGCCACGATCGATCCGAACGAATCGCCGGACCGATGATTGTGGTTCCGTCGATCTCGATCTTGACTGGCCCCGACGTGGCACCTGGCCATTGCCCCGGACCAAACTGCAAATTCAAACGCGTGATGTTGTCCGTTTTAATGCGAATTCGCGATGCCGAATCAACGTGGGCGACTACTTCGGCCGGCTTCCAGTGTTTTGCCAGACCTTGCACATCAACCCAGTACATTCGGTGATACCGTAGCGTCACGGTGGTAAATTCAACGCGCCGCGGGGCAACCGCATCTGCAACCCTTGCGAGCGTTGCCATGGTTGATTCGATTTTCGTTTTCGAATCGGGATGAATTTTGTGCGCTGTGTTTGGTCCGATCACGTGTACCAAATCAATTCCCACGCCATGAAGAGCCGTCTCCATCACGTCCGCTGCTTGCTTTTGTTTGTCGATCTCGCCACTGTACGCGATCGTGGGGCATTGCTTTAGGTTGCCAGCCCAGGGCGGACAATCGTACCACTGCCAAAGCGATTGTTGATAATCCGGGGCGGTCGCGCGAGCATCTTCATTCTGAAAAAAGTTAAGAAACTCTGGCGTTTCCGAGAACCCGGCACCCGGGTTGGCTGCGAACCAACGATCGGCATGATGCGTCGCCATTTGCCAACACGCTGCGCCGCCCATGGAAAACCCACGCACACTGATTCGGGCGGGATCGACGGCTAATCGCGACTTGACGTATTCCAGCGACTCGAGCACATCGACTTCGCCGGCGAATTTGAATGCGTTGCAATAACGACCGTAGGGATGCAATACAAGCGTATCCACCGGAGCATACTCGCCGGCATTGACTTGCTGTTTGGTCAGGAAACCGACTTCGCTAAGGGTTTCACCGCGACCATGAAACCAAATATCCATTCGCCGTGGACGCGGATCGCACTTCCGCATCCCGGCTGGCAAAACAACGCTGTACGGTTGGAACGAGCCATCGATTTTCGACTGATAGCCGCCAACAATCAGCTTCTGGTTCACTCCGTCACCGATGCCGACCACCGCGCCCCAGTCGCCGCCGTCCTTGATGACCTGGATTCGCCGTTCTGCTTCGTCCAACAACTTGCCAGCCGATTCGATCTCGCGTGGCTTATAGAACTGGCCAAATTCAATGGCTAACTCGACCGCGCGAGGCAATACCAACACTTCGCTGGCGAGTGACTGAATTTTTTCGTCTTTACCCTCGACGTCGATGGCGATGAACCCAGCCCGAATCGACTCGCACCTCTTCAACAACCCCTCGCTGACCGCGGCGTCCAGTTCGATCCCTGGCGGTGGAATCGGGCGAACTTGATCCGCCCGGTTGTCAGCGGGACCGTCGGCGAGCGCGGACAAACCGCCAGCAACAATTCCCGCAAAAACAACCAGGACGAACGACAGAGAACGAATGCATCGGAAAAGTCGATTCTGCATTGACGAAACACCGAGAAGAAGAGGGATCAGATAGACTAGAACCAGATACTAGCGATCAACGTTGCCGGCGACACTCCACCGAGAAGGACCACCATGTCATCGATCCTACTGGCCGAGGACAGTTCAACGCACGCTGCATTGATGCGGTCTATTTTGGAGTCTAACGGGCATCAGGTCGAGTGCGTCGAGAATGGGCGTCTGGCGTTCGAGACACTTTGCCAGCGGCAACCCGATCTGATCGTCACGGACCTGCGAATGCCCGACATGAACGGCATGGAATTGGTCCAGGCCGTGGCCGAGCAATACCCCCAACTGCCCACGGTCGTTGTCACCGCTCGGGGGAGCGAATCGCTGGCCGTCGACGCACTGGCACTCGGAGCAGCCAATTTTGTCCCCAAAAATTCACTTTCGAAGTTACTTTGCCGCGTGGTGGGACAAACCATCCGAATGGCCGCATCGGACCGAGTCTTTGACGGCAGTGGCCAAAACTCAATGTGCCCCGAATACACTCTGAAACTTTCCAACAACTTGACCTCGATCGAACCGGCCGTGCTGTTCGTCGTCCAGACACTTGCCTCGGCGGGGCACATGAACACGACCCAGCGAGTGCGATTGGGAACTGCGGTCCACAGCGCATTGCTGAACGCGATCTGTTTTGGCAATCTTGAAATTCGAGACGATGAAACGCTGCTGAGCCGATGGCTGGCCGGCGACGAAACTAGCATCCAAGAAATGGCCGAGCGGACCGTTAGCCGAGACTACGCAGGGCGCACCGTTGAACTAAAATTCTCTGTCGGCACAGACGACACTCGGATCCAAGTCTCGCAAACGGGACGCGGACGCGTGACACGCATGACCCCGGCACCGGGAACGCCGGAATCATTCGAACTGGAACAATGTCGCGGCCTGATGTTGTTGACCAGCTTTATGGATGACGTCATCTTCCGTTCCGGCAACTGCGAAGTGGTGATGGTGAAACGGCATACTCATTCACCGGCTGCGCCGATCAGCTAGACATTACCCGACCGCTGGATCAGGAATCATCCTGGCAACAGATCTCGCCAGGCGTAAGTTCTGGTTCACGCAACGCGACAAGTTTGGAAATACTCAATGTGCGGAATCACCGGTTCGGTTTGGCGTGACGATCGCTCTGCGATCACGCCTGATCATCTGAAAAAGATGACCGACACGATCGCGCACCGTGGTCCCAACGATTCGCAGATCTGGATGAACCCCGATCACCGTGACGCCTATGGCAATCGCGTCGGCGTCGGCCTGGGATTCCGCCGTCTCAGCATCATTGATCTCGAAGGGGCTCGGCAACCGCTTTCCAACGAAGATGGTTCCGTCCGATTGGTCTTCAATGGCGAGATCTACAACTTTCAAACCTTGCGGCGACGTCTCGAAGGCACCGGGCATACCTTCGCGACTGATGGCGACGGCGAGTCGATTGTTCACCTGTATGAAGACCTTGGCACCGAATGTTTTGATCAGCTAAACGGGATGTTCGCGATCGCGATCTGGGACGCCCGGCGCAACCGCATGGTCCTAGCACGCGACCGCATCGGACAGAAACCGCTGTACTATGCCGTCAAAGACGATCGATTGGTCTTTGGCAGCGAACTGAAATGCTTGGCCGCCGTCCCCGGTGTTTGTACTGAAATCGACCCTGCCGCCGTTGATGAGTTCCTGACCTATCAATACATTCCGCATCCCGGCACGATCTGGAAAGGCGTTCGAAAGCTTGAACCCGGTCACTATGCCATTTACGAAAACGGTGAACTGTCCGTCCATCGGTATTGGAATTTTGATCCATCCGTCGAGCGTCCAATCCGCGCCGCCGAAGCCCAAGAACGACTCCGTGAACTGCTTAGCGATTCGGTAAAGCTACGACTGCAATCGGATGTTCCGCTCGGCTCGTTCCTGTCCGGTGGTATCGATTCGTCTTTGATCACCGCGATCGCACAGTCTCAATCGGTCGACCCAGTCAACACGTTTAGCATCGGTTTTCCAATCGCCGAGTTCGATGAAACGGTTTACGCCGCCGAGGTTGCCAAACACCTGGGCACGAAACACACACGATTCGAAGTAACGCCCAGTGGCGTTGATGTGATCGACAAGCTGGTGTGGCATTACGACGAACCGTTTGGCGACTCGTCAGCGGTTCCCACTTGGTATCTGTCCGAACTGACCAAACGCGAAGTCACCGTGGCATTGTCGGGCGACGGTGGCGACGAACTGTTCGCCGGTTATGAACGGTACCAAGCGTTATGGCTGAGTCAAAAACTGCAACGGCTATTCCCGATTCAGAAGATTCCCGGCATCGGTTTGATCCAACGATTGCCCGACTCGAACAAGCGTCGATCGATCGTGCGGCGTAGCAAACGGTTCCTCGAAGCCCTTGGTCAACCAACGGCGAGACGCTACTTGAATTGGCTGCAGATTTTCCCTGAATCACTTCGCGCGTCGATGTACACCGACGAGTTCGTTGCATCGCTGCCCGAATCCGATCCCTTCGACTTCCTAGATTCGGTGTGGGCGCGAAGCGAAGGACGCGATGTCGTCACGCGAGCGAGCACGTCGGACATCTTGTCGTACTTGCCTTGTGATCTTTGCACAAAAGTCGACATTGCATCGATGGCACACGGATTGGAAGTCCGCCAGCCGTTACTGGATTACCGGATCGTCGAATTCGCCGCATCGTTGCCCGTCGATATGAAGTTCCGCGGGCGACGCGGAAAGCTGATTCTGCAAGACACATTCGGATCGATGATCCCGCCATCAATCTTCACGCGAAAGAAAATGGGTTTTGGCATTCCGATCGGTGCCTGGTTCCGAAACGAATTGAAACCCATGGTCCACGACACACTACTAGCCGACGACGCCAAGATCGCACCGATTTTCCGCAAAGAAGCCGTCGCCGAACTGGTCCGCTCGCACGAAACAAGCGAACAAAACCACGGCTACCGATTGTGGAATTTGCTGATCCTCGAAAAGTGGCTGCGGCAGTGGACTTAGGCTTGCCGATCTACTTTGTTGGTGGCGCGACGTCGTGCAGTGTTGCCCCTTGCTCGTCGCTTAGCACCAGGATCGCGAATCTTGTTGCTCCCTTTGCATCCGCTGCACTCAGACTGGCATAGTCGAAACGTCCTCGTGCGTCGCTGTATCCGTCCTTGTAAAAGCGAACCGATCCGTCGCCATACTTCGCGTAGACTTTGACGTAGGTGGCCGCGATTGGCCGCCCGTTTCGCGAGTCGGTCACTTGCAGTTGCCCCATCGCTTCGGAAACGTACGTTGTTAAGTTTCCGCCATACGATAGCGCGGTCGAACGAGACACTCCCGAAACCACTTCGACCAACAACGTTTGACGCCGCATGTCTTCATCCAAGGCAACCTTGGCTACTCCGTTGGCATCTTTGAACTCGACCGGCTCGCTGCGCAGCGGACGAACCATCGCCATCTTGGCCAAGTCGTCGCGAACGAAGGGTGCCTTGCTGAATAACAATTCCAAGTCGACGCCGTACAGATTCAAGGTTGCCGATCGAGTTCGACGATGATCGATTCGGACCGAGCCAGCGTCGACTCGGACGATCAATTCTGGCGTCTCGTCCGATGCCGCCGCTTGGCGAGTTTGTCGATCGATCATGGCCAAGTCCCCACTGCCTGCGGCGATTGCTTTATCGCCATCGTTGGGCGAGTCTTTCGAGACCACTTCGTTTGCAGTGTCCCAACCGCGAATCTGATCGAGCTGCGATTGCAGTTCGCTAAACCGAGCGGCCCAGCGGGGAACCGGATGCCCCGAGTTCGCACGAGCGATCTTTTCAGCACGCCCGTGCTCGCCACGATGCATCGCCAAATACGCGTCCATGTAATCGTATTGCAACTCGGTCACCACCGTCGTTCGATCCACTTTGTCGAATGCCGCGATCGAGTCGGCGATACGGTTTTGGATCAACAGGTAATACGCAAGCGTCAATCGTTGCTCGGGTGAGATTTCGCGAGCGTAGGCGAGGGTGTTTAGAAACTCGCGATACTGAGCCAAGAAAGTCGGATCCAAAATCTCATCCGATTCGCCCAACCGATGAATACGTGCACGAACGAGCGGCGAATACTCGAGGACCTCGTGACCGCGACGTTCAATTGGATCCACCGACAGTAGCGAACTGTCGAGCACCGGACCAACATCACGTGCCAAACCATCTTGCATCGACAAGAACGTTCGGATGCCAGCTTTGTCTTTTTGCTTCAGCGAGAACGCCCAAAGTTCGTCGACCATCAATCGGTTCGCGATCAGCGATTCAGTGATCACTCGATAGATCGATGGGTCAGACATCCGGTGTGTGACCAATGACCAATCAAGTTTTCGAACATTGGCGTCTTTCAAGAACGCAGCGATCTTGTCCGCCGATCCGGTGTTGGCAATGACATTCCAATCGTTTGTGTCGCCAGGAGTCGCTTCGTCCAAAACGTCAAATGTCTTTGGTTCCGTTTTGGCGACCAACGTTTCCCCGTCTGCGGCGGTTGCGGGATAGTGGTCAAACTTGCCCGCGACGGGAAAGTAGAATTCGTAGCTGATCGCGTCCACGGCGAACGGCTTTAACGTGACGATACGGCTGTCGAGCACCTTGGCACCCGCCACCGGAATGCTGCCAGCGGGAATCTGCCACAGCACATTGAACGCCTGCTGTTGCGGCGTCGGGTTGGACAACACCGCTTGCCCACGATAGACCACGCCAGCGACGAATTCGGTGACTTCCGCAGCATCGGAATCGTCGACACGAGTGAAGCGTCCTCCGATCATGATCGAATTCGGTTGGTCATTCACGCCAAGTTGTTGAAGCCGCTTGGTCACGACCGCGACACCGTGCGAAGGTTTGAACAGCTTCTCGGGCGGCGAAGGTAAATCAATTTCACCGGCCGTGATCGGCAGCCCGCAAAAAGCGAGTCCCATCAGGGCAGCATGCCGCGAATCGCTGGGACGCAGCAGGTCGGTCGACACAGCAATTTTCGTTTCCGATCCCATCGCCAAGTCCGACCAAAATCCGTTCGCGTCAATCATTGATTCAGGCGTTGGTCCCGGCACGGTCCGAACTCGGTCCCAGTGACTTTCGGCCCATTGCCGTGTCGAATCGAGTTCGCGGAAGAAACCCGTTGATAAGCGTTCCAGTCGCCGACGGCTAAGTGCCGACCACTGGCTTGCGTCTGGCAAACCAGTAGCACTGCGACCAAGTGACCTTGCCGCCTCGGCGCGAAGTTTTACCTCACTACCTCCGAATGCAAAATCATTGGGGCCGAACGGATCAGCAGCAGCTTGGCCCCCCATTGCGCCGCCCATCCCACCGCCCATTCCGCCACCCGCTGAACCGCCGAATGGTTCTCCCATCGCCATGCCCATGCTCAACATGTTGTCCGACACTTCCATGTCGTACCGTGACTCCATCAACTTTTGCTTGAGCGCCGTTTCGATACCAAACCGGACCGCCGCGACATTGACATCTTGAATCGCCACGCGTTCGCGGAGTTCCCGCTGGACGACTTCCCGAATGTCGGTAACTCGCATCGCCAGCATGGCTCGCTCGGCGGCGTTTAGATGGTTGTATTGCCACATGTCGGTGAAAGCTGACAGATCATTGCCAAGCAACCAGTGATCAACGAATTGTTTTTCCTTCTTGTTGGCCAAGTACGGCGCGATGACTTCGTCGAAGAACGGACGATCATGCGCCCACAAAAACACGTGCAGTTCGTGACTGGCCAATCGCGAATACGCATCCAGTTTGGCTGCCCGATCCAAATCGTCCCAACGACCAAGCACATCGAACTCGTCCAGACGCGAATCCGAGACCAGCGTCTTGTAGATTTTCAACAACGACGTGACTGAACCAATGGTTTGAACCTGAGCACTGCCGAGACTTGTCAAATCGATCGGCGAGTCCGGCGACGCCACCAACACCGATTGCTCCATCGAATAGTCGGTCGCCAAGTCCAACGTTTTCGACAAACGCAAATCACGAGTCTCGGCATCCACCAGTGGACCTGTGACCGTCGTTTGAACCACGGTCACTGGGTCACAAACAACGATTTGCAAAATCGGCATCCCGTCGATCACGTCGGATGGGATCGTCACCCTACCATTTGCGTCCGGTCGCAAATTGGCAACCACAATGCCGGGATCTGCCAAGAAATCAAAGTCTGATGCAACCGCCTGCGCCGCTTGTTTCGCTCGCCGTTTTGCTCGGTCAATTCCGCGACTCTCCCGCGCCGGTGCGCTTGGCGGCGCGACTTCTCCTTCGGCTGCAGACTGGGTTTGGCTTTGGGTTTCGTCGGTTTCCCACGGATTCAGAATCAGTCCCGGTTGAGGCAACATCACACCTGGGAACTTAGCCGCATAGCGACGCCGAAGCACGTACTGATACTCGTCACCGAGTCGCAGATCGCCCACATAACCGGCACCGACTCGGCTAACACTGCGGCCGGTAAGATCGGGCAATGGCAAGTGCAACATCGATCCCGATGACACCTGATCAAAGTAACGCTTGGCGTACAGATGGACTCGGGCCAGCGCGGTCTCACCCGACAATTGAATTTTGATTCCGTTGGCATCACGTTGAACTTTGGCGATGGAAATCGGCTTGCTGATGTTGGTCGATCGATGCCGGGTTTGGCCGACTGCGACGCCGGCAATGACCGGACCGTCGACGATGGATATCGCCGTCAGTTCGTTGGTACGTCGATCTATCAAACTGAAATCGCCGGGCGGCAAATCCGTGATCGTCAGCAAACCATCGCGAATCGACAGGTGATCCGTTTCGTCGGTGCGAACCGTACGATCATCCGCGGCAACCAAACGGAATCGGGACGAAGGTTGATCGAGTGGTTGAAGTGTTTCAGGCCAGGAAAGTTCGATCGGGTTTCCTACAGCCGCGAAAACTTCGCTTGGCCAAAACCGTTGTCCATCATCCAGGCGGTGAGTGTGTGAGATTCCACCGGAAACCGAAAACACGATCTGATCGGCACCGTCAAGTTCACCCAATCGAACTCGGCCGTCGGGGCCTGCTTGCAGTGTTTGTCGCACAGGTTGATCGCGATAGATCGTGTTGATCGAAATCCCAACGACCGCGCCCGGCACGATCTCGCCGTTACGGCCACGCACTTCGATGACATAGTCGTTGCCATCACGAGTCAGAAATGCGTCATGGATATTTCGTGTTTTTCGGATCCCGGCGATGTTCCACGACTGCGACGTCGAAACGGCGACCGATTGCGAGTCCGTGACCGGATTGACGGTCCCCGACAGCGTGACAACGACGCTGGCCAACCTTGCTGGGACCGAGTAGGGAACCACCAATTCGCCGGTTTGCGTGAGTTCGACCTTGTCCACTTCTTGCGTCGACGTGATGCCATCAAGATCGGTTGACTCGACCAGAACACGTGCCTTTTCGATGATCGACGGATCAACCAGCACGCCCGTCATCGACAATCGCGGCCGGATCAGCAATTCGGTGCGACCACCTGATTGCAAGACCGATCGATCCAGGTGCATGGCGGCATCCAATTCGTAGGCTTCCGCTGGATGCAAAAGCGTCACCGATTCAGCCAGCTCTCCATCGCTGATGATCACTTTGCGAGTTGTATTTTCGAGTCCTAGCGGTACCAGAATCGTTCCCTCGGTTTCAGTATCGGCATCCGGTTTGAACGTCTTCGACCCCATCCACACGGTTGCACCGGAGACCGGCTTGCGATTCTCGTCAATGACCGTAAACGCCATGCCATCGGCGACCGTGGTCACCACATGGTCAAGCGATCCACGACGGATCATGGCACGGCCGCGAACGCCGTTGCCGATCAAATCGACAACCCAGACGCCTCGTCCGGTGATTTGCGGCAACTCGATTTCTTGACGATGACGACGCACAGCGGGCTGGTTGAATGCTTGCTTGATCTCATGCGTGGCGACGAGACCGTCCAAGTCGATATCCGTGTCCAGCGGTTTATTGTGACTGCGAAGGTACGCGGGAACGTTGATCTCGTAGATCCGCACAACCAGTTCATCAACGTTCTTCAAATCGACCAGCAGCGACGTCGGCGAATCGGCGGCAAAGAACATGGGGTTGGTGGGCGACAAACGCAACTCGACCGCATCCCGCAGCGACTGGCGGCGTGAATTGCCTAGCATCTTGTACCAACGCGCCTCGTCCGCAGCGCCGTACAACAGCTTTGTTTCCGCAAAGACTTGTCGCAGGTAAGCCGGTTTTAGGTAAGCGTCAAAAGCAGTGGTCGATTTGGCATCGACGAGGAAATGTTCAAGGTGAGCTCGCAGAACGTCATCTTCGTTGCCAATGGGCGGCAACAACGCCATCGCCATGTAGTCGCGGTTCAGATCGGCCGGACGGGCACCGGCACTGTTCGGCTGGGGAACAAACCACGGACTTTTGCGAGGTAGCTGCAAGTAACGTAAGAACAGTTCGCGATCAAACTTCCCACGCGACAAATTGGCTTCCAACAAGCGAAACGTCGCCGATGCTTTCAAGCTGTTGTAACTGGCCGGCAGATCTCGCACGTACGTTTCGACGCGTGTCAGGTACTCCATTCGTTCGTCTGGTTGGAACGATAGATCAACGTCGGCGCTGGGACGCAGGCGAACCAGAATGGCCGCGATCATGGCTTCGTCATTAGCAACGCTAGGCACTTTCATCGCCAGCGATTTCAGCTCATCAAGCGTCAATAACTTGTGCGCCGCTAGGTCGCCAAAACGCTGATCGGCGGGCCGACGACTGGCGAGTTCTTGCGTGACAAGTTCGCCGAGTTTCGGAATCGATGGTGTCTTGATCTGGTTCAGTAATCCAGACAACGGGGTCGTGTACTGGGCCGCTTCGCCACTCAAAAAGCGATCGGCCAAGAATGCGAGTGTTGCAGGCTTGAACGTTCCGCCTTCGGTGATGGCCTGCTGGACCAATCCGTTGACACCCAATACCGACGAATCCAGTTCGCTGGGATAACGACGCTCGTTTCGGGTTGCCGGTGGCGCGTAATCAAATTTGACGCCGAGGCGTGTGACCAAGTGATCGATCGTTCGCTGCGGCGACTGCTGGTACGTCAACAAACGCTGGCGATCGACCATCGCCTTGACCGCCGCAGTGGCGGGGCCCGGTGTTTTAGCGGCCCATTCGGCCAGCATGGCTTCGGCTTTTTCGAGTTGCCCGGTCGTTTGGTAGTGCAGGCAGTGATAGAAGTAATGGTCGTCCGTCCCCGGCACCAAGGTATCGATCGCGGCCTGGCGGTCGTCGGCGAGTGCGAATCGCTCGATCCATCCGATGGGTTCCGCCTGAACAATGGCATCATGGCCAATCCCGCCCGCGAATGTGAACAACAAACCCGCAATGACAGACCGAGTGACATGTGCCATGGCAAACACCAATTTTTCAGAGAAGAGAATCGAGAAGAGACCCGAATCTTCGAGTCTAGAGAGTCCAACGATCGGGATCCAAGTTTGTTAGGGAAAAAACCCTAAACAATCAGGCAAGATGTTGGATCAGTTGACCAATTTGGGCGTCGGTGTGGCTGGCCGACAACGAAATCCGCAACCGCGCGGTGCCTTCGGGAACCGTGGGCGGCCGAATGGCAGGCACGTAAAAGCCGGCGTCCGCCAACGATTTAGCCGCGGTTAGAGCATCCGTGTCGCAGCCGACGATGATCGGAACAATGGGCACGATCGATTCGATCGGCGATGTCTTGATCGAAAGCGCATCCCGTAAATTCGACGACCACTGGCGAACTCGCGTGCGACGTTGGGGTTCGTCGTTGATGGCGTTGATTCCCGCCTGCGCAGACATCACGGCCGCCGGCGCCAGCGACGTACTGTAAATCAGTGGTCGACATTTGTTGACCAGATAGTCGATCACAACTTGGGGACCGGCCACGAAACCACCTTGGCTTCCGATCGCTTTGCTGAGCGTGCCGATGCGGATCGGCACGCGTGCCTTCACGCCCAATGCTTCGCACAACCCACTGCCGCTTTCCCCCATCACGCCGGTCGCATGAGCCTCGTCCACGACCAGAATCACGTCAAACCGTTCGCACAAATCGCAAAGCTCAGGCAGCGGCGCGACAGTCCCATCCATGCTGAAGATCGTGTCGGTCACGATCCAAACGCGTTCGTATTGATTTCGTTTCTGTTGCAGGATCGACTCGACCGCGGCCACATCGCGGTGCGGATAAACCAGTCGGTCGGCGGCTGACAGACGACAACCGTCGATCAAAGACGCGTGATTGAATTGATCACTTAAAATCAAATCGCTTGGTCCGGGCAACGTCGCTATGACTCCGCTGCAAGCTGCAAACCCGCTAGGAAACAACGTTGCCGCTTCCGTCGATTCCAGCTTGGCGATGCAATCAGTCAGTTTTTGATGATCTGCGGTCCAACCGCATACCAAACTGCTGGCACCACTTCCGCTGGCGCAGACACGAGTGTTGACACCGGACAATTCACGTGATGCAAGACCCAGGAAATCGTTACTGCCAAAGTTGATGAACGAACGACCATCTTCGACGAAGGTCGTTCCCGCAGGCGACCGGGGCACCAGTCGACGGCGGCGGCTGGTTTGATCCAGCGCATCGAGTTGAGTTTGAAAGTGCTTGAAATGATTGGACATTGAGACTGCGATCAGATTTTGATGAAGACGCGTTTCCGATACAGCCATAGTAAAACGGAAAACATGATCGCGAGTGTGGCCGCACCTATCAACGCGCCCGCATAGGAGACACCGAAAATTTCGAAAACACGATGACCGAAATGCCGCAGCAGAAAGTTGTGAATCGGTTCCTCTAAGGTCCAGCTCATCACATAGATCAAAATGGAATTGGAACCGATCACTAGGAAAGGGAACGCCCAACGTTGCCATTTGCCAACATCACAGATCAGATGCAGCGTCGCCAACCACGCCATGCACCACGCGCCGCTGTACAGGGCAAAGGTAGGTGTCCAAATGCGTTTGACGTTGGGGCAGATGTCCGTCCACTGCAGCAGTAGCGACAAAGAAAAACCGACGGCAACGGCAGCACCGAACCGAATCAAACGAGCTTGCAATTCGAAAGGTTCTTTTAGCCATGTGCCAGCGATCAACCCAAAGATCATCGTTGCCATCGTCGGGACGAACGACAACATCGCATAACCGCCACCGGAATGCGTGAACGGTTCTGGGCGAGGAAACAGGTTCATGAACCAAACATCAACACGCCACGACAGGTTGCTGTTCTTGTTCCAACGCGACGCGAACCCGTCATGATGATGCGGCCAATCGGCGGGAACTCCGACGGCGGCGTAGTCAAAATCGGCCGGTGGTGCAGGCGACAAGGCAAACGCCGCCCAAAACAAAACCAAGATCAACGCGGCTGACGCATAGTGAACCCAGCGTGGTGCTAGCGCGATCAGAAATACAAAAAAATACCCCAGACCGATCTGTGTCAGTGTGTCATCGAACGTAAAATTTGTTTGGTCATACGCCTGAGAACGCAGCGCGATGCCCAACAAAACCAAAACCACCGAACGCCAAGCGGCATGCCACAGCATCGAAACCGTGGATCCGCCACGCTTGATCCGGCTAGCGATTGAAAACGGCATCGCAACGCCGACCAAAAAGGTGAATCCGGGCTGAATCAAATCGTGCAGGGAACAGCCTTCCCAGGTTACATGCGTCGTGTGGAACTGAATCCACTGGAACAGTTTTACGTCCGGGAACCGATCGGCCAGACGATCCAAATGCAGAATCTCGGCCAACATCAGAAACATCACCATGCCACGGTAAGCATCAATGCTGACCTTGCGATCGGCAGCTTTGGTTGTCGAGGCGTCAGAGAGATCGGATGAAGTCATGTTTTTGCAAAGGTGGTGTGGACAGCGGCAAAGCGAGTATCTTAGCGGAACGTCCCTGAACCGACCGCTTCACTCCTTTTCTTCTTTCCCCTTTCTTACCTGCTGCTTCCTAACCCAAGGTTTTTAACTTGAACACGCCGACCGACGACAAACCCATCATTCGTTTGGATGATTACTTGAAGTTTGTAGGCTTTGTTGCCACCGGCGGCGAAGCGAAGGTGCGGATCCAGGCTGGCGAAGCCAAGGTCAATGGTGAAGTCGAAACTCGCCGCCGCAAACAACTGTCGACCGGCGACGTGGTCGAGTTTGACGGGGAATCAATCGTGGTTGAACCGATGGTGTAGGGTCGCACCGTCCAGGTAGCGAGTTTGTCGGTCATAACGGATCCCCACGACGCCAGCCCCCCAGGAAAGTTCTGACATCGTCAGGCCGATGAAGTAGCTAGCGGACAGTCCCAAAGGATTAGGTTGCCGCAACGGAAATTCGGCGACGATCATCTGCGTCGCTGATTCAAACGATCAATACCAAACGATAAAAGCAAGTCAATCAGCTTGTTTTTAGCGGCGGAAGGAACTGCCTGTTATGAGACGAACCGTTCGATTCAACCGATTTATGTTGGCTTTCTTGGCCGTAGGTGTGACGGCAACTTCGGCGTGTGCCGATTGGCATACTTTTTGGCACGACGTCAACGTCGGCTATCGACGCAACAACGCTTGGCCCGAGCCATTCAATGAAGCCGACGCAATGCAAGTCGCTGCTCCATTTGAAATCATGAAGCGAAATGGCTGGCGAATTCACAACACCATCGGTCACGAACTGTTCCGTGAAAGCGACGGAGCCTTGTTGGCATCGGGAAACCGACGCGTCCAATGGATCGCAACGCAGAGCCCAGCAATGCATCGTGATGTGTTTGTGTTGCGTGGCATGACGCCCGAGGAGACTCAGGCACGAGTTGCTTCGGTTCACCAGACACTGGCGAATCTGAACCTTCAGGGTCCGACACCTGCGGTCATGGTCACCGATGTCCAGCCGGGTACATCGTCCGGTGCTTGGGCCACCAAGGTCAGCCGCGAGTGGTTGAACAACTTGCCAAGCCCACAATTGCCGGCCACCAGCGCCGGTGGCAACCAATCAGTGGCGACTCCATCAGGCAATTAACCACTGGGCTGTTGGCCTAAATTACGATTCAAACGAAGGCGGTTCCGATTCATCGGAGCCGCCTTTTTTCGTCCAAACGCATCACATCGACGGCACACTCATTCAAGTCAGCCGCGTCATCCTGCCGATCCTCAACAATGGAACCATTCAACTAATCAAGACAACTGTCACAGTCGCCGCTTGATTTAGCCGCGTCAGTGCCTTTTGGGGAAACATATCGTGAAACCTGCGATCAAAGCTCGCCGAGCGCTTCTGGCCTCGATCCTTGTCGGCACCACGGTTGCGTCGACAGGCTGTTCGAGCGGCGGATTTCCAATGGCGTCGATGAACCCATTTGCCAAATCGAGTCCGTCAACTTTTGAATCGACACCGATGGCCGAATCCGTTGCTTCATCAGAAAGCGGCGCGGGAAGCCAAGTCAAAGCAGTCGCGGTTAGCACCAAAAATGCAATCGGCAAGACAGCGACGGCGATGACAAGCGTGTTCCGACGCAAATCAGAAGATGCGGTGGAAACGCCTGACGAAGTAGATCCGCTTCGGTTGGACAACAAGCCAGACAAGGTCAACGCAGAAGTCTTCGTTGCCAATGGTCAGCTTTGGGAATCGACAGGCGACTTTGGCAAAGCGATGGAGAGCTATACAAAGGCCCTCGAGAGCACGCCAAACCATCCTCAAGCACTCAACAACATTGCACGGCTGCACTTTACCCAAGGCAACCTGCCGCAAGCGGCAAAGACTTTCCAATCCGCGATCACACAGACGCCTAATGACGCGGGTCTGTACAACGATCTAGGGTTAACGCTCAGCAAAATGGGCAACCATTCCGGCGCCATCGCGACCTTGGAAAAAGCGTTGCAACTTGCACCTGGAACTTCACGGTACGCCAACAATCTGGCCACTGTTAAGTTTGAGTCCGGTGACCCGGCATCCGCGATGCAAGTCTTGGCCCAAAACAACAAGCCGGCCGTCGCGCACTTCAACATGGCGTATCTGCACTTCAAGAGCGGCCAGTTACCGCAGGCACGGGCACAGATTTCCGCAGCGTTGAAATTCGAATCTCAAGCCGGCGGCGATGTTGCGGTTGGTCGTGCGATCGAGCGATCACGAGAAATGCTTGCCCAGATCGATGCGAGCAGCGGCACCGTTGCCCAGGCCTCACCCCAGGCCTCGCAACCCGTGGCCCAATACGCAGCCACGGCACCTCAGCCATCGGTGCAGCAAACTGGACGCCCAGCGGACGCAGCGAACCTTGGCGTTGCAAACGTTTCGGCAGCATCGCCGATTGGTCCCGCAACCGCTGCCATCACGGCACCGCCGAAACCAACCGGTCAAGTCAAGTCAGTCGACGTAGTCGCCGAGCCTGGTACGCCATCCAAGGCATCGTGGTCACAGGCCTGGAACCCAAATTGGCAACAGGAATCCAGTGCTCCCGCATCAACGCCGGAAACCAAGGCGATTCGCCCAACGGAATCAACTCCTGCGGCAACCAAACCAGTTGAAAGCAAACCAGCGGAAGTGAAACCGGCGGCGATCCGGCCAACGATGGCGACACCATCGGAATCGGCGTCCCCCACAGCAGCCCCGGTGTCAACGCCGGTACCGGCTAGCAGTGGGTTCACGATGCCAGAGTAAACTAGCAAGTCCCAGTTGAAGCGACGATCGCAGAACTCTTTACTTGGACGCTTCGTCCAAATCTGACGAAAACGGCAAGGGCTCGCCGTGAAGTTCTGCAATCGCGTTAGCGGCGGCGTGCTGTTCGGCATCCTTTTTATTGCTGCCCCAGGCGGCGGCAAACTGACGATCGGCAATCACTGCGGTAATCAGAAACGACTTGCGGTGATCCGGCCCCGCGTCGCGAACCAACCGATACACCGGAGTACTGGCGAGTTCGCGCTGAGCGTATTGCTGCAACGTCGACTTGAAGTTGTTCGAGCCTTGCGATTCAACTGCATGCCGAACCTCGTCAGCTAGCCAGACTTTCAATCGGGGACGGACGACTTCATCTCCGCCGTCCAAGTACATCGCCGCGATCACCGATTCGAACACGTCGCTTACCAACGATCGGGGATAGCTGCGATTGCGAGTGACACCGCGGCCAACGATCAAGCAACGATCAAACCCAAGCTCGATCGCAACCTTGCCGCACGATCGTCGACTGACAACGGCCGACTTGATCTTGGTCAAATCGCCCTCGTTGTATTCGGGATAATCTTCGAACAGCCAATGGCAAACCGTCATTCCAAGAATGGCATCGCCCAAAAATTCAAGTCGTTCGTTACTGGCCAATCGATGCACCGCGCCCGATGCATGTGTCAGTGCGGACAACAGCAGGGTCGGGTCTTTGAATTGGTATCCAAGGATCTGTTGGCAAAGCGCCAACTTGGATTCTTGGTCCGTACCGTCGATCTCGCCCGTGCCGTCCACCAAGTGAATGGCCGGCGACATTGGTGGCGGTGATTCTTCAGAAGCGTTCACGGTGTGACATGCGCATGCGTTTCCGAAATGCGCCCGAAAGAAGAAAAGACTTTCCCATCTGGGATCGGAACCAAAGTGATTCCCGTCACACGCCGGCGATCGGATGATTCAGTCTCAGCAATCTAGCTGATCCACCAAATGAAACCCGCCCGCCGGTGAGCGACGTATCCCCTAGATTAGCACTTCCGCAAGAATCGCACCAGATTCAACCGGACCAACAAATCCGTCCCCACGATGAGTCACTCGGCCGGCTTAACGATCCGCTGAATATCGTCGACGACCAGATAGTGACCATGGTCCGAAGTCACAATGACGGCGGTAAAATCGGCCGCGTTGTTTTCGTCGATCCAGTTCATCACCGATCGAAACGCAGCATCGCCACTGGCAACGGCACCAATCGCGTTGTCCAGATTGTTGGCGTGATTCGCCCAGTCAACGTCACCGGCTTCGATCAGCAACCAAAAACCTTCGATCGATTGTTCCAAGACCAACAGTGCCGCCTCGGTCATGTCGGCCAAGGTGGGGTTCTCGTCGATGTCGGCTTGCGAGTACTTCTCGGTACCTTTCGCGTCGAAGGTCGGATCGAACTTTCCGTCGGCAGTCTGGAAAGGCAGGTGCCCCCCCTTACCCCCAAAATACCCAAGCAATCGGGAACCATCGTCCGCAGCCTGCTGAGCCGCCATCATCAGGTTCTCTCGCCCCGGCCGACCCTTGGTCCGCTGGGCAACAACATAGCGTCCGCCATGCTCGACATTGACGCGGCGCATGTCGTCCTGATGCAAGTACTTGTTGCCCGTCGCAAAGTTGTCGCCTTGGGCCGAATCCTCGTCGACGCTTTCCCCCCATCCGCCACCGATCAAAACGTCGACACCCGGTAGCGGTTTGTTGCGGTGAGACGACGAAGGCAATCCGATCAGATCGCGTGATATGTCTTGGTAGTCGCCCCGCGCTACATTGTTGGCGTACGCGGCAGCCGGCGTTGCGTGACTAACCGGAACACTGGTGACCACGCCGACCATGTAATCGTCATTTGCTTGAAGCGTTCTGGCCAGCGGTTCAACCTGTGAACCATCGATCGCCACATTGACAGATCCGTTATACGTTTTGATACCACTGAACAAACTGGTCGCTGACGCAGCCGAATCAGTCACCGTGTGTGGCCGTTCACGATCGAGCCCCATCAGATAATCAAGAGCCGGCTTTTCGTTCCAAGGTGCATCGCCACCACGTACCGCGTCGAAGCCTCCCGTGGCCGGCTTGTCACCGCTCAGCAAGGTTTGTGAATTGACGTCATGCTTTGCGCCTCCGTTGCGTGCACTTGTAACGACCAGACCAAAATCGGTCGGCATCGATCGATCATCTTGGATCGACAACCCGGTTCCACGACCACTGCTGTAGGAGTTCCGGTGCTGTTGATACAGCGCGGCCGCTCGAGTGGTTTGCCAATCCATTCCGTCAAAGACGATCATGATGATATTGGTGAATCCGGCGTCGATGGCCGTTTTTTGCAATCGGTAGATGTCGGTCTGATCAAAGTAAGTTGCCGTCGAATTGACGGTGCCTTCGGGAACGCTGCCGTACAACTTTTTCAGCCGGTCAGGGTCTGCGTAGGCACTGCCTTCGTCACGCAGCGAATCAAGCGTGATGCCGAAAGTGTAGACCGGAATCAAACGATTGCTGTGATTCAACCAAGTGCTGAAGCGATCCGCTTGATTGCCCCAGTGGCCCCAACTGGCTTTCTGCTGGCGAACCGCATCGGATTGCATTTCACGCAGGTAATCTGTCTCAGCAACCGGCGTCTTGTGTTCAGCTTGGGCGGGGTTTTCACTGTCCTGTTTTTCCTGGCCATGTAGGTTCGAAGCACAAAGTACAACAAACATGACAGTGAAAGGTACAACGCGAGTCATGGTGTCCGGCCGGTGGGGAAAATGTGTGGAATTCGATCTTGGCAGGCCAGAATATGATTCTGGGGGGGTACCGAGATATTAACTACCGATTGATTCAGTCGTACGCAAAATAGTTGGCTAGTTTTGTGAGACTCGCCCTGCAGCCACCAAATACTCTTGCCGACTTCGACCTTCGCCAATCCCCGTCCGCACGTACAAACGGCCGTCGACGGCAACCGGTGTCGCAAAGATCGAGTCGCCCGTCTGATTTTCGCCGATCGGTTCAAATCGGTCAGGCGATGCTTTGACCACAAACACCTCGCCCGCTTCGGTAGCGATGTAAATGTGATTTCCCACCAAGGTTGGCGATGCGCTGATGCCACCACCGAACAACCTTCGCTTCCACATCTCTTTTCCATCAAGTGTCCGCCAACAATACATGACGCCGTTGTCGGCAACCGCAAAGACGTAGTTTGAAATCGTCAACAGCGATTGCTCGTAACACTTGACGCCGTTGCTCCACAATTCGGCTTTTGATCCATCTCCGCTGACACACCATGTACCGGACACGGGATTGCCGCCGCTGACGATGACACGTCGATCATCCCAGACGGCCGTTCCGCAGATGGCTTCGGTGGTTGTGTCGATGGACCACAGTACTTTTCCCGTCTGCGAATCGTAGGCGGCAAACATCTCAGCGCCGGCCAACAAAACTTGCCGTTGTCCGGTGATGGTCGCGGCAATCGGTGAAGCAAAGTTCAAGTTGCTAGGCCGGCTGACTTTCCAAACCTGTTTCCCCGTCCGACTGTCCAGCGCGTACAGGCCACTGTCAGGTCCATCGTACTCGGCGGCGACAATCACCAATCCATCTTCGATCAAGGGACTAGCGCCGTACCCGAACTGGAATAGTCGCGGTTTAAACTCAGCGACACGTTGCTGCCAAACGACGTTTCCCGAAGTGGTTACTTTCGACAACCAAATCGCATCATCGGTGTGAAAGGTTACGAACAAGTGCTCGCCGTCAAAAGCCGGTGTTGGCGACGCGTAAGAGTTGTGATTGTGAATGTCGGCCGGCAAAGTGCCTCGGTGCAGCGTCCACTGGTTGATGATGCGACCGCTTTGCCGATCAAACTTGATCAGCGACTGAGTCTGCTTGTCAGCTTCGGCGGTCGTTAAATAAATGCCGTCATCGAGCACGAGTGGCGTGGAGTGGCCGCGGCCGGGAATCGCGGTTTTCCAAGCGATGCCATCGCCAGTTTCTAGGTTCCATTTCAGCGGTGCTTCGGTGCCCGCAGCGGCATGGTTGTTGCCTTCGCTGCCACGCCACTGAGTCCAAGTATCGGCCGTGACCGATGTGGATTCGATCGACATCGCGATGGAAATTAAAGTCGCAGCCCAGGTGGCTGACCAGAGAGACTGGCGAATAGCTGTTAAGCTGGTGCGTCGAAGCATCTTAGACTTTCGATTTTTGATGAGACGATTTGAAGAGAAAAGCAACTCAGTCCCCTAAACCCGAAACGGAAACAACATGCGAGCAGGAATTGTCGGCGTCGGCTTCATGGGCTGGATCCACTATCTAGCTTATCAACGAAGTCCAAACGCCGAAGTGGTCGCGTTTTGTTCCAGCAACCCAGCCAAGCGAGCCGGGGACTGGACATCGATCCAAGGCAACTTTGGTCCACCGGGTCAGCAAATCGACGTTTCGTCGATGAACGTGTACGAAACCATCGAAGAAATGCTGGCGGACGAGTCAATTGACATGATCGACATTTGTTTGCCGCCGGCCTTGCACGCCGAAGCCATCGACGCCTGCCTGCGCAGCGGCAAACGATGCCTATGCGAAAAACCGCTGGCACTCGACGCGGCCACTGCGACTCGACTGGCCACCGAATCGGGCAGCACGAACTTGGCGGTCGCGCACATTTTGCCACTGATGCCAGAGTTCAAAATTTTGGTCGACGCAGCCCAGGACGGACGGTACGGCAAACCGATCGCCGGCCGATTCAAACGAACGATTGGCCCACCGGATTGGATTCCCGATTTCTATGACGCCGCAAAAGTGGGCGGGCCGTTGGTCGATTTGCACGTTCACGACGCGCACTTGATTCGTTTGTTATTCGGAATGCCCAAGTCGGCCACGACGGCCAGCCAGCGGCGGGGGACGGTGCCAAAGTTTTACGAAACGGTCTTCGATTTCGGCAACGACGAGACGGTCGTTTCGGCGGGCGGTGGCGTGATCGATTCACCGGCGCGAGGGTTCACGCATGGATATGAAGTCAGCTTTGAAAAGGCGACGATCCAGTTCGAATTCGCCGGCTACGCAGACGGTTCAACCGCGCTGATCCCGGTCACCATCATGCACAACGACGGGCGCGTTGAACGTCCCGAGTTCGGTGATGGCGATCCAGTCGACGCGTTCGTTCACGAAATCAACGCGGCCGCGAAATGGATCGACGACGGTGTTGTGTCACCGTTTTTGGATCCGCAAATCGCCGCCGACGCGTTGGCGATCTGTGAAATGCAGATGCCGAAACGCGATTCGAAAACGGTCTAACCGGCGAGTGGTGCGCGCGACACAGGCGGGCGGCCCGTGCTACGAATTCGACAACCACGATTACCGGTATTAAGCCAAGCTGGAAAGAGCTTCGATTTCGGCTTTGGTGAATTTGCGTTCGAGTCTGGCGCCCATTTGAGCCACGACTCGCGCGGACGCTTCGCTGGCCAAGTGCCCAGCTTGTCGCCACGACATGCCGTTGGTGATTCCGTACAACAGCGCGCCGGCGTACATGTCGCCCGCTCCGGTCGTGTCGATCGCTTTCACGGCGACGCCTTCGATCGGGAACGCTTCGCCGCCGTGCATGATGATCGAACCTTTCTCGCCCAATGTCAGTGCGACATTTTCGGCGTGATCATGGATCGCCTTGGCACACGCGATTGGGTCGGATTCGCCGGTCAGGCTTTTTGCTTCTTCTTCGTTACAGAACAGCAAGTCGACCGGACCGGTGACCAGTTCCCAGATCTCGTCACGAAGCATGTTGATCAGGAACGGATCCGAAGCCGTGAAGGCGATCTTGACGCCGTGCTTTTGCGCCAGGTCCATTGCACGGTAAGCGGCCGCCTTGGTGTTCTCGCCGGTGAACAAGTATCCCTCGACGTAGATGTACTTGGAACGCTTGATCATTTCCTCGTCGATGTCGTTTTCGGTCAACGTCACCGACGCCCCCAAATTGGTAAGCATCGTTCGCTGGGCGTCTTCGGTAATCAGCACCGCGCAGGTGCCGGTTGGGTCATCCGCCGGTTCGACGTCGATCTGAATGCCCAAGTCCTGCATGTCTTTAAGAAAGAACTGGCCGACTTCGTCATTGCCGATCTTGCCCACAAAAGCCGATTTGCCACCGAATTCGGCGACCGCGACGATCGTATTGGCGGCCGATCCGCCGGCACAGCGATTCAGGGGGCGACCGTCCAGAAGCCCCAGAACTTCGCGTTGGCGAGCATCGTCCACCAGCGTCATGATGCCTTTATCGACGTTCAATTCGGAGAGCACGGCATCTTCGACGGTCGCTTGGACATCGACCAAGGCGTTTCCAACGCCAAATACGTCAAAATCAGTCATCTTTCGATAGTTTCTCGTTTGGGGGGATTCTGTTTTATGGATCTGCTTCATTGAAGCGGGCCCGGGCGGCGTGACCGGTGTCCTGAATCTGGACTGCCTGAATTCTGGACTGCCTGAATCTGGACTGATTGTTGAGCACCTGTTGAGCACCGATGGTCAGTCGTCAGGGTCCAGGCCGAGCCTGCGGCTGCCACGGTACCGAAAAGCCAAGAAAGTCGTCAGGTGCTTGCCCTTGCAAAAACCGGCTTTTCCAGCCAAACTTTGCGCCTTACCGAAAATCCCGCGTGACCAGCGGGCTGGAATCGTTCTGGCCTCATACGGATCACGCCGGCCGGCGAAACTTGAAAACCACTTAGAACACTGCAAAACACGCGTTTCAGTGTCATTTTTGTTTTTAACTCGCTCGACCACGTTCCCCCCAAGCCCGCATGGCTGATTTGGCCCGCGGAAAGAAAGGCATTGCCCATGGCCCGTTACACCGGCCCAAAAGCTCGCATCAACCGTCGTCTAGGCGTACTGATCTATGAAACCGCTGGTGCCGCGCGAGCACTCGACCGTCGTCCCACACCGCCCGGGATGCACGTCCGCGGACGTCGACCAAGTAACTACGGTCTGGCTTTGATGGAAAAGCAAAAGATCAAGCACTATTACGGCTTGGGCGAACGTCAACTACGTCGCTGCTTTGATGCCGTCAGCCACAAGCCCGGTAACACCGGTGAATTGTTGCTGCTGATGTGCGAAAGCCGCTTGGACAACGTGATCCGCCGCGTCGGATTCACCAAGACCCGTCCGCAAGCTCGCCAAGGCATCGGCCACGGCCACTTCCGCGTCAACGGCGTGAAGGTCACTTCGCCAAGTTACATCTTGCGTCCTGGTGACATCATCGAAGTCCGCGGTCGCGAAAACCTACGAAACGTTTACCGTGGCGTCATCGCCAACGCTTCGCCGGACGCCCTAGATTGGGTATCGTTCGACAGCGAAAACCTGAAAGCAACCGTACTGGGCAAGCCTGGCCCAAGCGACATCAGCTTGCCAGTGGATGCTAACAGCGTCGTCGAATTCTTGTCACGATAACGCCCACGGTTACCACATCGGTATGACGATCGTTCGCGATTCGAAATACGACTATATTTAACGACGATCCGCACGCGCTGTTTCCGGCTCGTGCGGATCGTTTTTTGACTCCCACAATTTCGCCGCTCATTCCTTTCCAACCGAAGTATTAGACTCATGCATTCGCCCGTTGTTGTTCTCGGTGGTGGCCCCGGTGGTTATGCGGCTGCTTTCTTGGCTGCCGACGAAGGTCTCGACGTCACGATCGTCGAAGCCACGCCGACACTCGGCGGCACTTGTTTGCTTCGCGGATGCATCCCCAGCAAGGCTCTGTTGCACGTTGCCAAAGTGATCAGCGAAGTTGCTGATTTGGGCGCCGAATGGGGCGTCGAGTATGCCGGCAAACCCAAGATCGACGTCGACAAAGTTCGCGCCCGCAAAGACAAGGTGATCTCGAACTTGACCGGCGGTCTTGGCAATCTGGCCAAACGCCGAAACGTGACGGTCATCACAGCGCGTGGCAGCTTTGTGAACTCGACCACACTGAAACTTGAAGGCGACGACGCTTCGATCCCCGAAGGCGGTCAACTGACTTTCGATCACTGCATCATCGCCACCGGCAGTGTGCCAGCGATGCCACCGGCGTTCGATATCGGCAGCGATCGAGTCATGGACAGCACCGGCGCCCTGAAACTTGCTGACATTCCCGACAACCTGTTGGTCATCGGTGGCGGTTACATCGGCTTGGAAATGGGCAGCGTCTACGCTCACCTGGGTTCGAAAGTTTCCGTCGTCGAGATGACTGAAACGCTGTTGCCGGGTGCCGATCGCGACTTGGTCAAACCGCTCGCCAAACGCATCAACAAGATGTGCGAAGAACGAGTTTTCTTGAACACCAAAGTCGGTTCGCTAACCGAAGTCGGCGACAAGATCGAAGTCACCTTCGAAGGCCCCGGCAAGTTCGGCCACGAACAATACGACCGCGTCCTGGTCAGCATCGGTCGCCGCCCGGTCACCAAGGGCCTGGGCTTGGAAAACACCAAGGTCGAAGTCAACCCGCGTGGCTTCATCGTCTGTGACAACCAACAACGCACCGCCGACACCAACATCTTTGCAATCGGTGACGTCGCCGGTGACCCCATGCTGGCCCACAAAGCGACTCACGAAGGCCGCGTTGCCGCCGAAGTCATCGCGGGCAAATCAGCCGTATTCGACAAGCGGGCCATCCCAGCGGTCGTCTTTACCGATCCCGAAATCGCTTGGGCTGGTTTGACCGAAGACGAAGCGAAACGCGACGGAATCGCCGTCGACGTCGAAGTCTATCCGTGGGCCGCCAGCGGCCGGGCACAAGCACTCGGAATCACCGACGGGCTAACCAAGTGGTTGGTTGATCCCGAAACCAGTCGTGTGCTTGGTTGCGGCATCGTCGGCAGCGGCGCAGGCGAACTGATCGCCGAAGCCGTATTGGCGATCGAAATGGGCTGTGAAGTTCACGACATCACCGAATCGGTTCACCCTCACCCAACGCTCAGCGAAACGCTAATGAACGCTGGCGAAGTTCACTACGGCACGGCAACGGAAGTCTTCAAGCCAAAGAAGAAAAAGTCGCCTTCGGCTTAAAACCGAGCGGAACATCTTGGTTGCAGTGGATGAAAACAACAAGTGACCCTTCAGGAGCGAGACTCGCCAGCGGTTACGCATAATCTTGATCATAGGAGTGATTTCGATCGGTTCGATCAATCTATTTTCGTCAAACGTCATTCGATCGACACAGGTGAATCGCGAGTTACCATCGGTTTCGCCCAGCGGACGTCGGTGATAGATCGCGTAGGCAACACTGTAATTCGGGCCGGTCCAGCCACCTTCGGACCACATAAAATAGTACTTGCCGTTACGGATGAACATAAACGGCCCTTCGACATAACCGTCAGGTGTGATTTCTTTGAAAGTCTTGCCGTCTTCGAAGGGCACGAAACCCGTGAAGTCATCATTCAGTTGCGCGATGTTGCAATGTCGCCAACCGCCGCAAATCAAATAGATTTTTCCATCAGCGTCACGAAAGGCAAGCTGATCAATCGGCTGCGCACCATTGTGAAAGCGATCGATCAGGGGTTTGCCCAGATGATCCTTGAACGGACCTTCGGGTCGATCTGCGACCGTGACGCCGATGCCACCAAGAGCTTGGTCGTTTTGAATGTCATTGGCACCAAAGAAGAAATAGTACTTTCCTTCTTTACGAATGATCGATGGAGCCCACATTGCGCGGTTGGCCCATTTGATTTCTTTTGTGTCCAGAATCCGAGAATGTTTCTGCCAGTGGACCAAGTCTTTGGAGGAAAAACAGTCGAAGAAAGTTTGATCATCGTAACGGGCCGAAAAGGTTGCATAGATCCAATAGGGATCGTCAAACACGATGCCTTCGGGGTCAGCGTATCAACCTTCGAAAAGCGGATTGCCCGACATTTCTTTGTCTGACGTGACTGTGCTAGCGTCTTGTGAGTTGGTATCCGTTGGCGGTTCGTCCGCGCTGCATCGCGATACGGTAATCAGGGCCAGAAATATGATCGCAGTGACCACACAACGTAGACGCCGAAACAGAAGACACATTTGCAAAACCTGGAAGTTCACAGCGAAGGGCTGGGACGACCGTTGATTTTCCCCGCTTGCGCCGCTGAAAAGGTCCGCAACATGGCTACTGAGCACACCCGCGCAACGGAATCGCGGGGCCACTTGGGTGCTTGAGCTACGAAACCTGCCAAGCGGTCTGAACGGTTTCCAGCATGGCGGCTTCTTCGGGGCTCATGCGGCCGTCACTTGAGATCGTGTTGGCGATCGCAGCCAGCACTCGTTTCTTTTGCGGCGGTGTGGCTGCGGTCAGTGTCTCGGTCGCGTCGCGGAACAAGTCATCACTTAAGTGATCGGCCGAGATGCGTCGAGCTTCGCCCAGTCCAAGCTGTGCCCAACCGCGCAGAAACTCGTAGTCCGAGATCGACGTTTCACCGTCGCATGCACTTAGCGCCGACAAGATCACTACGGACGCGGCCGCAAACTGATCGGGATCAAGCGATTTCGAAGCGGGTTGCTGCGAACGGGGTTGCTCGCTGGACATTAGAGCACCCGCGAACACCAAGTTCATGATGTCTGCGGCTGGGCGAGATTCGTTGTGACTTGGTGCGACCAACACATCATCGTGGTAGATCGGAACGATGCCGCCGGCGGGATCGATCGCGGCGATGCGCTTTTGTAGTGGCGGATGCGTTGAAAACCAGCGGTGCGACATGGAGGGTTCAACGAACAACATCGGTGCGATCAGCGCGGTCATTGGATGCCGCACTCTGCCGCCGCCGGGATGGCCAAGTATCCGACGCATCGCGTTAGCGAGCGGTTGGGGATTGCGAGTTCGGGCGACTGCTTCGGCATCAGCAACGGTCTCCTGAGACCGTCCGATCGACATCGTCAGCACAGACGCTGCCATCACGCCGAACAACCCAAACGGCCACAGGACCGCACCGACCAACATCGACAGGTATCCAAGCACGCAGGATTGCAAATCCGCATCCGCCAAATCTCGTCCCACCGTGAACAACATCTCGGCGAGCACACGAATGCTTTGCAACCCTAACAAGATCGACGTCATCCGCGTGCCCAGCAGCGTGTCACCGTGAATCAGGTGGCTCATCTCGTGCGCCACCACGGCCTGCATTTCGTCACGTTTCAAATGTTGCACCGCGCCATCGGTGATGCACAGAATGCTGTCCTCGGGCGTCAAACCGGCGGCGAAGACATTGATGCCAGTTTCCCCCGGCAAGATGAATACCGTCGGCGGCGTAGTGCCGTACGCAATCGAGACTTCTTCGACGACGTTGATGACACGGCGTTGGTCCAAGTTGGCCATCGCATCGACGCGACGTCCCCCCATCGCCAATCCGATCGCCCAACCACCGTCGCGTCGAATGCGACGATGTTCGATGGCGGTCACGCAAATCAATCCGGCTGCCGTCGATGCAATGCCCAACAGCGATGTGAACCAGAACACTCGACTTGGGTCAACACAACGGTCCTCAGCGGAGACGGATTCGTCGAACGCGTGCAGGAAGGATCGCGAAACCTTGTATTCGTATTTGCTGAACTGGGGGTGCCGATGTGCGCTGGACTGACCATCACGAAGTGTCCCTGCATCATGGCACGCAAACGCCAACACGACGGGAAACACCAACAGGTAACCGATCACAACGCCTGTGGTCACAGCGGTGAACACCTGCGTCACGAGCACCAGAGCAAACCATCGAGCCGAAGCACGCAGAGCTCGCGTTTTTCGAGCTAGAAAGTCAAACATAGATTTCTCTTCGAACCGGCAATCGAGCAGGACTAGCTGCGGATAATGTTTAGTGCTTCAAGTGCAAGATGTGAGCCGACGGCGCTAACCGCGGGTAACTATATGAAATCCAATTCTCGAAACCCGCAGCTAGCAGGCTGTTGATTAGTGCCGCAGCGCGATCTGATTGTTTAACCGTTAGCCGTAGGCGTACGCGAAGGAAATTCGTACGCCTTCGGCTAACGGTTAAACAACTAAATCGACAACCCGCAGCTAGCGCCGTCGGTTCAGCAGTCCGGTGCCATTGCTTACGCGACCAACTCGACCTTCGGTGCTTGATAGATTTCCGGCTGATCATCGAATTGCAAACAAACCAAGTCGTCACCAAATCCGATAGCGGCGGCAAAGACAATCGCAGGGAAACTCTGGCGACGAATGTTGAACGTAGTCACGCCGTCGTTGTAGAGCCCGCGAGCGAACGCGATTCGATTTTCGGTACTGGTCAGTTCTTCGGTAAGGCCGGCAACTCGCCCGTCCGCTTTCAATTCCGGATAGGCTTCGATCACCATTGCCAAACGACCGATCGCACCGCCCAGCGCTGATTCTGACGCAGCCCATTGCCCAACCACGTTCGGATCATTCAATTGCTGACCCACGCCGGGCAATTTGGACGACGCTTGACTGCGAGCGGCGATTACCGCTTCCAGCGTTTCGTGTTCGTGATCGAGGTAAGCGCGGACGGCTTCGACAAGCGACGGAATTAGATCGTACCGTCGTTTCAGTTGGACTTCGATCTGGGCAAAACTGTTGCCTACGATTTGATGCCCAGCAACCAAACGGTTGTACGTTCGGATCACAAGGGTGGCGACGGCGAGCACCGAAACAACTGCGATACCGGCAACAAGGATCATATTCAGCATGGTCAAGTTCTTTTGTAATTTACGGTTAGAACGGTCGGGTATTGAAGTCGGCGAGACTGTCTAACGGCGCGACGATGGCCAAAGTCCCCAGCCAATGACAAGTTGTCGCCAGTCTTCGACGATCGCGCCGACTAGGAACGATGCGTTGGATGCATACCGAGGCACCAGTCGCTTGGGATCACTCATCATTCGGTACGCCCATTCCATGCCAGTCTTTTGCCAAATCATCGGTGCTCGTTTCGCGGTCCCAGCGATAAAGTCAAACGATGCACCAAGCTGGATACAGACGGGCACGCCCAGACGTTGATAGTTTTCGTGGATCCAACGTTCGCCTTTGGGTTGCCCAAAAGCGACCAGCAAGATTTTGGCGCCTGATTCTTTGATGCGAGCGTCTTGTTCGGCTTGTTCTTCGTCCGTCAATTGCCGAAACGGAGGCGACTCGACTCCCGCGATCACGAGTCCGGGATACAGCCGAGCCAAACGGTCGGCACATTTGGCGGCAACGCCTGGCTCGCCGCCCATGAAGTAGATGCCATGTCCCTTTTGCGTGGCTCGCTGGGCCAACTTGTAGATCATCTCGCTGCCGGCAACTCGTTCAGGCAGCGGTTGTTTGTTCACTCGGCTTCGCCAAACGATCGGCTGTCCATCGGCAAGAATCAGATCAGCGTCTTGGGTGATCGGATGCATGTCTGGATTGCGACGATTCAGCATCGCGTAGTTCAAGTTCGCCGTGATCACATAACCGGGTTTGCCACTGGCAATCATGTCATCGATGCTGTCGATCGATTGCTCCAGCGTGACGTGGTCAAAGGGAACACCCCAGACGACGGATCGGGTATGCCGAGAGGTTGAGTTGGAATCGGCCATCTGTGAATTGATTGGATTGGAACAAGAAGCGTGGAAAGTCAAAACGACAAAGTCGCCGGAGTTTACTCCCACACAAAAACAGTGGAAACGCCGGTGATGATCGACCGGAATGGCGGCCACGTGTCACAAAGGCGAATCGAGACGGTGAACGCTAGGTTACCGCAGGGACTGGGTAGGCCCGTCCGAAGCTGTTACCTTCGGTCCAATCCGGTTGTCGCGACGATTGCAACGAATGTCGCGATTACGCGGTAAAATCTAAGCGTTCCGCCCTCTTCGTTGCCCAACGACTCGCCCGTGTCCGAATCCACTGCGCCCGATGACGATGATCGGGTAACCAGACCGCTGATCGTCCTCTCATTCGATTCGCTCGCGACGGCGGCAATCGGATGCTATGGATCGTCGTGGAACCAGACTCCAGCGATCGACACGGTTGCTACCGGTGGCTGCGTTTGGGACCGCTGGATCGCGACCAACGATGACTCGGCCGCTGTCTTGCGACGCTGGTTTGATGGTGGCAATGACAGTTGGGCCGACGCATGGCGAGGCGGCGCGGTCGATTTGATCACTGACGATTCATCAATCGCGGCTGACGCAACCTGCTTTGATCGCGTCATCACGCTGCCGCAACAAGCGACTCAGGAAACCGACCAACCCGCGGACGAGATCGAAACCACTCAGTTGGCGTCAGTGATCGCAGCAGCGGTCGAGCGCGATGCCGAAGATGAACCCTGGAGCGTGATGTGGCTGCACAGCAATTTTTTGTCGACGCGATGGGACGCGCCGCGGTCGTTGTTTCCGATTGATGAAATCGAGTTGCTACCGCACGAGGCCGACGAAGAAGAAATTGAACTGATCGGCAACCCCGAACCAGAATCGCTGGTTGAACCGACAGCGCCGATTTTTGAAACCGTCACGGTTCCAAAGTTATCTTTAGCTGACTTATCAGACCCAGACTTGGTGACATCATGGATGCGAACGTACGGATGCCAAGTTCGGTTGATTGATTTGATGATCGAGATTTTGCTGCAATCGATCAGCGCCGAAGATCCGCAGCTCATCGTGGTCGGCACCGGCGGCTTCTCGCTGGGCCAAAACGGTTGGATCGGTCGCGGTTGTGGCCCGCTGCGAAGCCCCGAAATTCGAGTGCCGATGATCATCAGTGATATCGGTCCGATTCGAATGCCACAGCCGTCGTCGGATATGAAGATGACTGACATCCTGCGCGACTTGAGCCAAGGAGCGCACCGGTGGGCGTCACCCAAAGCTTGGGCGGCACGTCCGTCAGATGCCGAGATGATTAGGACGGCATCGGACCGAGCGGAAATGGTAGCGACGACATCAAGTTGGTTCTTTGTTCGTGATCATGACGCCAGCGAACACTTGTTTTTGAAACCCGACGATGTCGAAGACTTCAATGACGTCGGACGACTTCGGCTGGATGTGATCGATGATTTTAACGGCACCGACGGAACCGACGTCGACGATGATTCGAACAATGACGACTTCCATAGCGGTGATGACAAAAAAGAAACCTCGCCGATCCAGTGACCGGCGAGGCTTCTCGTATTAAATCGTTCTTGTGATGCGATCAAATCTTGATCGCAACAAGATTACGCATCGGTCGAAGCGTCGGGTTGAGGAGCTGGCGGTGCAGCTTCTTCGACGGCTTCAACAGCATCGCTGCTGCTGGCCGGTGCTTCTGCCTTAGGTGCTTCTTCTGCTGCGGGTGCCTCTTCTGCTGCGGGTGCAGGATCAGCAACTGGAACAGGTGCGGCAGCCGGTGCAGGATCAGCAACGGGTGCTGGTGCTGCGGCAGGAGCGGCTTCAACAGCGCCACCTTCCGAGATCGTTTGAACGCTGCCTGGGACGAGTTGTTCGCCCGGTGCCAGGTCGTAACCTTGGCTGCTGCTGTCGCCAACAACGACTTCACCAACCATGCCTTGATCGCTGACAACGTCACCCATCATGACTTCGCCGCCACCACAGCAAGGTGCAGCAGCTTCCATCACTGGAGCAGCTTCAACAGCGCCGCCACAGCAAGGAGCAGCTTCCATCACTGGTGCAGCTTCAACAGCACCACCACAGCAAGGAGCAGCTTCCATCACTGGTGCAGCTTCGACAACGCCACCACAGCAAGGCTCAGCAACGGGTGCTGGCGCACAGCACGGTTCAGCAACAGGCGCTGGTGCACAACAAGTGTCGGCAACAGGAGCCGGTGCACAGCAATCCGAAGCATGCTTTGCTTTTAGACGCGAGAACAACCCGCCGCTGCACTTCTTTGATTGCAGTTTGGCAAGCAATCCGCCGTTACAGCAGCCTGCTTCGGCCATGTTCATGTTCGAGGTCGCACCGATCAAAAGTGCGAATGCGGCAACGCCGCTCACCACAGTCCGATTCATAGAATTCTCCCAAGATTTCGGAGTGTTTGGTGCGATCCGAATTCGCACATCAAGTTGAAGAAGCCCAAACCCTCGGACTCCTGACCAAGCCGTCGACAACACGCCGACCGTCGCACGGTCTCGCTTAAAAACCGGCAACCACGCAAAATGCGCAGCCTAGGCTGAATATACAGCCAGTTAGTTTCGTTGTTACAGTAGCCACGGACTTGAAAGTGTCAATCGGCCCAAACGAAGCAATCGACCCAAACTGCCACCATGGAGCTACGGCCACAGGCCCAAGAAGCATCCGAGAACGACTAAAACACCGCGATTTACGGGATAAGAAGGCCGCACACCCACGATGGCGGGACATCAGCGCTGCGTCATCACGGCACAGCGAAAGCGCTGGTTATTTCGGACAAAAACAGCGAACGATGGGTACTCAGCAGACAACCGGCATCATGAAGCCGGACGATCTGGTCCATCGGAGCCAGATTGCCCGGCAATTTGCGTCGTTGCCGATCCCTGTGCGAATTCAGCGTTCTACCGAGCGATGGCTTGCTGCGACTCGGGCTGAGGCGAGACTTCGTTCATCAACTGGGCCATTCGAGCGCCATTTTCGAAGTCGATGAACTGAGGGCCCTCTGGGCCGCCTTGATCCATCGCCAAACCAGAGATCCGCCAGCCTGCGGGTTCTCGCTCGAGCGCCCAAACGACTTCGGTATTCGTGGGAGTTCCGTCCGCACCGGGCTCGCTCCAGATAGTGTGGACGAGCATCGAATTGGGCTGTTCGGGGAATGCTTCCGAACGAGTGACGGTGAATTTCGCATCCGGCGATCCAATCGGCGTAACTGCGATCCCGATTCGCTTCAATTCGGCCTGGGCGCGTGACGTCAACAACGATCCGGCCCCCGTATCCACGCCCCCACGCCGCACTAGGTCCAGATATTGGCTAACGACGTCTGCCGGTGCTGCAACATTTTCGGTGTTTTCGCCCATCGCAGTCGCCGAAGAATTCGATTTTAGCGACGAATTAGCGGCCATTTCACTGTCTTTCGAACCACAACCGGCGACCGACACGATCACCAAGGCGGCCAGGCACGATGACCTAAACCACGATGACATGACCGTAAATGACGCGGGCGATACCGAGGCTGCAAATGGAAAGGAAAGGTGCTTCGTTTGTGACATCGGAAAGCTGCTACTGAAGGTGGGTAGGGTTGGGTTTGAGTCGGCCATCGTTCCCGTTTAAGAAATCCGTTGCCATCAGGTCAATAGAATCACGAACAATCCAACACTTAAATCGAGGCAGCACTTTTCGCCCAAACCAAGAATCGCTCCCAGTCGACGAAGAATGCCAAGAACATTCACCTACCGCCCTGGAACGCTTTGGCACACAATGAGCGTCAGCCTCGACTCAAAGTCTCTCGCCCCAGAGTCGGGCGGCGTGATGTTTTCATTGACCCGACCTCGACTAAGTACGCACAAAGAATCCAGATGCCAACGGACCCGAAAAATACAATCGCAGTCGACGGGCAAGAGGTGAATCTGCGCAACCGACCGCTCGCCGCTCTCTTGGCCTGGCTGGTTCCTGGTGCCGGCCATCTGTACCAAGGACGCACGACCAAGGGATGCCTGTTCTTTGTCTGCATCATGTCGGCGTGGATCCTGGGGTTTGCGCTTGGCGGCGGCCACGTTGTCTATGCGTCATGGGAACCGGGCGACAAGCGGTGGCACTATTTCTTGCAAGCCGGTGTCGGTGCCGCAGCCCTGCCGGCTTTGGTGCAAGGCAACGTGATGCGAAAGGCCACCGCCAGCGGCCGGACATCGCCTGTGTACGAACCGCTGTGGGGTGGATTCATGGCTCCGCCTTTCCGACCAGTCGTCGAAAGCGAAGCCGACGAGGTATCGGCGTGGTACGCACGTCGCGGCGCTGGTTATGAACTTGGCACCTGGTACACCGTGATCGCGGGGTTGTTGAACATCCTGGTGATCTACGATGCCTACGGTGGACCGCTTGCGATCCCGATCAGTGGACGAAAGAAAGATGACGAAAAATCTGACGACGTCGCAACCGAAACGGCGGAAGCTTGACCCGGTGCAACGTCGAACTTGCCAAGACTGATTGCATCGCTCTTTCATCTCAGCCCAACATTACTTTCGAAATCAACATCCCATGCTCTCCATCGCTCCGTCGTATCTTCTGTATTACGTGCCGCTGATCATTGCGATATCGTTGGTATTTGGTGGCACGCGTCACGAAGACACATCGCTGGTGCTGCGTCACGCCTTTCAAACGGGGCGCTGGATCACTGGATTCATGGCAATCATCTTCGCCGTCCTCTGTGTGCTCGACTGGCTTGCTTGATCGATCGAGCAAGCGACAACTCTAGCCACCCCATCACTTTCCTTTTTGTCGATCGATTGATCGGCTTCGACGTGCGATAAATTCATGCGAGTATTGACTCTTGGTGCGGGTACCGTCGGACGCTGGGTCGCCGATATGCTTTGTCGGCAACGACACAGCGTGACCGTTGTCGATCACAACCCCGAAAATGTTCGCCGCATCAACAGCGAACTGGACGTGCGAGCCATCGAGGGCAGCGCCTCTCGCAGCACTGTGCTGTTTCAAGCCGACGTTTGCGCCGCCGACATGGTCTTGGCAGTGACAGGCGACGACGAAGTCAACATCGTCGCAGCCAGCATGTCCAAAGCACTCGGCGCCCGGCGCAGCATCGCTCGAGTGTACGCGCCGGCGTTTCGCGACCTGTCAACGTTTGATTACCAACGTCACTTCAACATCGACAGCCTGCTGAGTCTTGAACAACTTTCTGCATTCGAACTCGCCCGCGCGATCCGTAACCCCGACGCGATTCCGTTGGAACACTTTGCCCGAGGTCAGTTGGAAGTCTACGAATTGGAAGTCAATTCCAAGAGCAGTGCGGTCGACCACAAACTGCGTGACCTTAAACTTCCCGCCTCGATCCGCATCGGCTCGATCTCGCGAGACGGACGCATGTGGATTGCCAGCGGTGAAGACGAAATTCATGCCGGCGACCGGGTCAGCTTGATCGGCACGCCCGACACCGTTGCCAAGACTCGCGACATCTTTGTCAGTAAGACCGAAGACAAAGCCAAGCAACGAGTCATGATCGCAGGCGGTGGTGAAACAGGTTACCACTTGGCTGATTCACTTAGCCGCCGTGACTATCGCATCGTCATGCTCGAACGCGACCCGGACCGCTGCAGCCATATCGCCAAGATTCTTCCCAACGTGACCGTCGTCCATGCCAACGCGAACCGCCGCAGCATCATGGAAGACGAAGGCGCCGGAAAGGTCGACTACTTTGTCGCTTGCACCGGCAGCGACGAGAGCAACATCATGGCGGGCGTCGAAGCGCGTGAACTAGGTGCCGCCCGAGTGATGTGTGTGGTCGGTCGCCCCGACTATGCCAACGTCGTCGGAAAGCTAGGCATCGACCGCGCGGTGTCAGAACGTGACGTTGCCGCGCGTCAGATCATGGGCTTCCTAAACGAAGGCGCCATCATCAGCCAAACTCGATTGCCCAATGGAACGATCGGCGTTTTTGAATTGGAAGTCACCGAGGGATCACGAGTCACCCAGGCCAGTCTGGCTGAATTGCCTCTGGCCGGAAAGTGTTTGATCGCCGCCATCCATCGCGATGGATTCGTTCGCGTCCCGACTGCATCCGACCAGTTGAAGACCGGCGACGTCGTGGTTGCGCTGATCGACCAAGCGGCGACTGACGACAGCCTGCAACTATTCAACCCTTCGTAACGCCCGTCCAAAACGCCTTTCGATAACGCCATGACTGTTTCTGTTTGGGCCGATGTTGGTGGAACGTTTACGGACTGTTTCGTCGTCGATGGCAGTGAGCGACGAGCCACTAAAGTGCTCAGTTCGGGCGTTGTGTACGCACAAGTGACCGGCGTTTCGGCCGACGGTTCGATCACCGTGGACGCGTTCCCCGCGGCGGAAGTTCGGGGATTCTGGGCATCCGCCGACGCATCGATCGTGGACGCAAGCGGTACGTTAACCCCGATCGGCACAGTCACGCGGCAGATCGGTCGCACGATCGAACTGTCGAACAGTCGCGCCGCCGAGATCAAACCGGGCACATCGCTTTGCCTTGATGCCCGACTCGAATCACCGGTACTCGCCGCACGAATCCTGCTTGGCGTCCCGATCGATCACGAACTACCGAATCTGGACGTTCGACTAGGAACGACGCGGGGCACCAACGCGCTGCTGACTCGGCGCGGTGCTAAGACGGCGCTTCTGGTCACGTCTGGTTTTGGCGACATCCTCAGGATCGGCCAACAAGATCGACCGGATCTGTTCGCGCTCGCGATCGTCAAACCGAAACCACTGACCGAAACCGTCATCGAAGTCTGCGAACGACTCGACCGCGACGGCAACGCATTGACGCCGATCAACGTCGACCAATTACGTCGAGACTTGATCGCACTTCGCAGCGATGGTGTCGAGTCGATTGCAATCGCTCTGATGCATGCACATGTCAACGATTTGCACGAACGGATCGCCGAAGATTTGGCGCGCGACGTCGGCTTCGATCACATCAGTCGTTCCAGCGAAGTCGCGCCGCTGATCAAGTTGGTCTCACGAGCCGAAACGACGACGCTTGACGCGTACTTAAACCCAATTCTGGCTGGATACGCCGGCAAAGTATGGTCGCAATTTGGTGGCGAAACGAATTGCCGTTTCCGATTGATGACCAGCAACGGGAACCTTGTTTCACCCGCCGATTTCCGCGGTCGCGACAGCATCCTGTCGGGACCAGCCGGCGGCGTTGTCGCGCTTGCCAAGGTTGCTCGGCGCTACGAAGCCGATCGTGCGATTGGGATCGATATGGGTGGCACCAGCACCGATGTCAGCCGATTTGAAGGCACCGTCGGACGCCGCCAAGAATCACGTGTCGCTGGCATTCGCGTGATGACGCCGATGATGGATATCGAAACCGTCGCGGCTGGCGGCGGTTCGATCTGTGACTACGTTGATGGACGTTTGACCGTCGGTCCCGCTAGCGCTGGCGCGGATCCAGGCCCTGCTTGCTATGGTCGTGGCGGGCCGCTGACCGTCACGGATGTCAATCTATTGCTAGGACGAATCCCAGAAAGCCGATTCCCATTCGCCCTTGATCGTGACGCGTCGCAGCGACAAATCGAATCCATCGCCGACCGAATAAGCTCCGACGCATTCACATGTACCGAGCAACTCGCCGAGGGATTCCTGCAGATTGCGATCACCCACATGGCCGAGGCCGTTCGCACGGTCAGCACCGCCCAAGGCGTCGATGTTCGCGAGATGGCACTGGTTGGGTTTGGCGGTGCCTCGGGTCAACACCTTTGCCGAGTCGCCACGGCGCTGGGCATGAAGCGAATTTTGGATCACCCCGACGCCGGCATGCTGAGCGCCCTGGGAATGGGATTGGCCGACATCGGCCGCGTCGTGGCTCGCGGTGTCTACCGGCCCCTGAGCGATATCACCGTCACCGAATTCGAAAAGATGATGGGGGAACTACGGGAGGAAACCAACCAAATGCTGGTATCCGAAACCAGCACAACGAACGACTCAGCGATCAACCATCAATTCGAATGTGATGTTCGGTATCAAGGCACCGATGCTTCATTGACGATCTCGCTGCAACCGATCGAATCCATCGCTGATCGATTCGTTGCTTCTCACCAATCCACGTTTGGTTACCACCAACCCGAACGTTCGATTGAACTGGTTGCGGTCCGCGGCGAAGCGACCATCCACCATCCGGTCAACGATTCCAACACGACGATCGCTTCGGCGAGTGCGAACCCGACGACCAGTAAGTCGATCTGGCACGACGGGAAAACGATCGAGGCCAAACTGATCGATCGCGTCGGCCTGCAAACAGGCGACAGCGTCACTGCACCAGCGATGATTGTCGGCGACCACTCGACTTTGCTCGTCGAACCCGGCTGGCGCGCGACGGTACTAAGCGGCAGCGTGATCGAACTAACGCCCGCCCAGACCAAGGCGACTGCAACTTCGATGGTGGCGAATGCAAATCACCGGTCGCAGGGCACGCCCGATACCGATCCTGTCTTGATCGAAGTCATCGCGCGCCGGTTACAAGGCATTGCCGACGCGATGGGCGAAGTCCTGCGGCGGACGTCCGTTAGCGTCAACGTCAAAGAAAGACTCGATTACAGTTGCGCCGTTTTCCGTGGCGATGGATCACTGATCGCCAATGCGCCACACGTGCCGGTGCATCTAGGTGCAATGGGCCACACAGTCCGTCACATGATGCAGGTCTTTCCGATCATGTCGGCGGGCGATGCGTACCTAAGCAATGACCCATTCGCCGGCGGATCGCACTTGCCCGATGTGACGTTGGTGACGCCCGTTTTTTGCGACACCGCGGCCCGAGATACTAAACCCGATTTCTTTGTCGCATCGCGAGCCCACCACGCCGAAATTGGTGGACGCACGCCCGGTTCGATGCCGCCCGACGCCCAATCGCTTGCCGAAGAAGGCGTTTTGATCAGTGCTTTCCCGTTGGTTCGCGGCAACGTTTCGCGGTTCGACGAATTGCAAGCGTTGCTGGGGTCGGGGCAATTCCCATCGCGAAGCGTGTACGAAAACCTTGCCGACATCGCTGCCGCCCAGGCCGCCGGAATGCACGGTGCGGCGGCGCTGCGTGAATTGGCGGCCACACATTCTGCATCGACGGTTGACGATTTGATGGGACAAATTTTGGACCTAGCCGGCGACTCGATGCATCGCTGGATTGCCAGTCTGTCGACTGATCCGATGGATTTCAGCGATACCTTGGACGACGGCACATCGATCGCCGTTCGCATCCAAAGAATTGGTTCACGATTGTCGATCCACTTCACGAT
>JBAUHR010001054.1:0-14563 GCA_049680385.1 Rubripirellula sp.
GTTCCGATGTGCGCAAGCGATGGCGGCGATCCGCGGTCGCAACTTTGTGATGCCCGATGACGTTAAGAAAATCATCGACCCGGTGATGAATCACCGCCTGATCATGCGACCAGAAAGCCGTCTGCGAAAACTGACGACCGAAAAAATACTGGAAGAAATCGTCAGCGAAATCGCTGTACCAACCATCGAAGCCGGTTAACCGCGCCGAGCGAACTGTCTTTCATTTTCTTAGCGGTCTGTGATGTCTGGTCAAAACGAACTCGATCAAACCGACGAACTCGACGAGCTTGATCAACGATTGCTCAAGCGAGTCGAACGGGTCGTTGCATCGGAGTCGGCACAAGACGCTGCGTCGTCGCCAAAGTTCACCGTGATCGCGGGCGTCAGTGCGGTTTTGTTGGCGGGTATGCTGTTCGGCGCGTCGCTGTGGGTTTTAGTGGCTGTCGCCGCTGGGTTGTTGCTGGGCACGAACTACTACCTCGCCAAAATCTGGGCCAGCGCAACGGTCGCGACGCGTGCCGGTGCTGAGAATGACGAAGTCAAACTGGGGTCGCGAGTCGCGGTGGAACTGAGCTTTCACAACCGCAGCCGGATTCCGGTGTTGTGGTTGTTGGCCGAGGATCTTTTGCCTCGCTGGACATCGGATACCGAGCATCCAACGCTTGCCGTCGAAGGCGACCGCATCGGAGTGCTGTTGTTGTGGCCTGACGAGACTCGCACGCTGCAGTACGAGATCAAGTGTCATCGCCGTGGCTACTTTCAAATCGGTCCGACCGTTTTGGAAACCGGCGACATGATGGGATTGTTCCGTCGTTACCGTGTCGGCACCGAACCACAGTATGTGACGGTGCTGCCGGAGATCGTGCCGCTGACCAGTTACGAGATCGGGTCACGACGCCCGATCGGCGAAATCCGCATGCGTGAAAACGTGATGGACGATCCGACGCGGTTACGAGGCATCCGTCAGTGGCAGATTGGCGACGCGATGCGCAGCGTTCACTGGGCGGCGACGGCGCGAACGGGTGTCCTGCATAGCAAGATCTACGAGCCGTCGTCGATCGTCGGTGCGACGTTGGTGTTGGATTTACACGAGACGACGAATCCGGCCAAACACGAACCCCATCGCAGTGACTTGGCGGTCAGTGCGGCGGCGTCGATTGCTGCGGCGCTGCATGATTCGGGTGAACCGTTTGGACTAGCCACGAACGGGCGCGATGCTTCGGACCGGGTGCGCGACGAGGGTTGGGCGGGCGATCACCGAGTCCGTGGCATGGCGGCCGCCGCGGCGGCAATGCGTGAGGAAAGCGATCGACTGCGTCCGGTATTGATTCCGCCGTCACGCGGCCCGGTACAGTTCAAAGAAGTCCACCGGACGTTGGCAAGACTGGAACGAACCAGCGGCTTGACGTTCGCCGAGTTTCTGATCGAGTGCGAATCGCGGCTGTCGTCGGAAACAACGATGCTGGTGATCGTACAAGAGACTCCACCGGAGACGATTGCGTCGCTGGTGTCGCTGTCACGCCGAGGACGAGCGGTCGCGGTGATCATCAACACGCACGACATCAACGACTACAGCGCATCGGCTGGCCCGCTAATCGCCAGCCGCATCCCAACGTTTCATTTGTCGTCAACAGAAGCCATCGCCGAAGTGTGTCGACAAACGTTGGTACGGTAAAACCGGATTCCTAACGTAACCCTACGCGCCCCTACGACTCCGCTCGCAGGGTGCGCTTTGCTCTCCCAAACAACTGCGTTGCAGTTCGTAACCCGGAGCACCCTAAGTGGCCCTGCGACTCCGTTCGCAGGGTGTACTGTGCTTTCCCAAAAGAACTGCTTTGCAGCTCGTATCCCGCGAACGGAGTCGCGGGTCCACTTTGGGTGCCCGGAAACTTACGTGAAACGCAGCAACGCGTATTTGCGTTTTCCTTTGCGCAGCACCATCACAGTTTCGCTGGCCAAGTCTGATGTCGTCAAACGTTGTTGTTCGTCGCTGACTCGCACATTGTTCAAGTAGACGCCGCCTTCCTTGATCGCGCGACGCGCTTCGCCGCCACTCTTGACCAATCCGGCCGATTGCAGCGCTTCGACGATCCAGAACCCTTCGCCGTCGAGCTTGTTTCGTTCAACGTCGCTGCTTGGCACGTCGGCGAAGATCGCACCGAGCGATGCATCGGTTGCTTCACCAATCTCGCCCCCAAACAGAATCTGTGACGCTCGCTCGGCCGTCGCCAATCCTTCGTCGCCATGCAGCAACTTCGTCATCCACTCGGCCAAACGAATCTGTGCCGCGCGTTTGCCCGGATCGTCGGCGGTTGCTTGCGCGAGCGAGTCGTATTCTTCGCGGCCGATCTCCGTCAGGTAGGCAATGCACCGCATCACATCCGCGTCCTCGACCGTTTTCCAGTACTGGTAAAACTCGTAGGGGCTGGTGCGATTGGGATCCAACCAGATCGCTCCCTTTTCGGTCTTGCCCATCTTGCGACCATCGCTGGTCGTCAACAGCGGCGCCGTCACACCAAAGAACTGTTTGCCCAACATCCGCCGGCCAAGGTCGATGCCCGCGGTGATGTTGCCCCACTGGTCGCTGCCGCCGGCTTGGATCGAACATCCGTGTGCCTTGGCCAGATGCACAAAGTCGTAAGCCTGCAACAGCATGTAGCTGAACTCGGTATAGCTAAGACCGGCTTCGCTATCGAGACGCGACCGCACGGACTCTTTACCCATCATCGCACCGACGGGAAAGTTCTTGCCAACGTCGCGCAGGAATTCCAGGTACGAGTAACCTTGCATCCAATCGAAATTGTTCAGCAGCAATGCACCGTTGTCACCGTCAAAGTCCAACAGCATCCGCATTTGTGCCGCCACGCCATCGACGTTTTCTTGCAACTGCTCGGCCGACAAAAGATTGCGTTCTTCGCTCTTGCCACTGGGGTCGCCGATCATGCCGGTGGCACCACCGACCAGAGCGATCGGGCGATGGCCGGCTTTCTGAAAACGTCGCAGCATCATCAACTGCATCAGACTGCCCACGTGCAGGCTGGACGCGGTTGGGTCAAAACCGATGTAGACCGTTTGGCAGCCCGAAGCGAGCAGCTTGGCCAACCCGGCTTCGTCGGTGCATTGATGGATCAGGCCACGCCAGCGGAGGTCGTCAAGCAAGTTGAATTCAGGCATCGTTAGTCTTCGTTGAACGGGCGTCGATGGCTTCTGCCACCGCCAAGTCTTCGGGGTAAGTGATTTTCAAGTTATCGGCGCTACCGCGAACGATCGACACCGGGTGGCCGATCCGCTCGACCAATTCGGCGTCATCGGTCGCCGGCCGCCCATTGTGCTTTTCATAGGCACGTTGCAACAACCCGGCGGAAAAGACTTGCGGCGTCAGCGCCACGTATAGGTCACGCCGATCAACGGTCTCGGTTCGCAAAATTCCGTCCGAAAGCCGGATTTCACGGCGAATCGTTCCAGGAACCGGTGCCCCCAGAATCGCCGCATCGGTTTGGCTGGCCATTGCAAAAACAGCCGCCAAATCACTGGCCGAAACCAGTGGCCGCGCCGCGTCGTGAACGGCGATCCAGCGAACTTCGGGGTCATCGCCGATCGCAGCCAACCCCGCCCGCACGCTGTCGTATCGCTCAGCCCCACCGCGGACGACTTCGATCCGTAGGCTGGCGACGAGGTCCGCAAACTCGTTTTCAAACGCCGACTGATCAGACTCGGAAACCGGCATCACGATGCGGCCGACCAGTGGCGATTCCGCCAATCGTTCGGCCGATCGAAACCACAGCGGCTTGCCCGATAAGGTCGCAAACAGCTTGTTCCGCTGGCTGCCAAACCGTTGCCCGCTGCCGGCCGCCGGCATGATGACGGCGATCGAGCCAAGCGTTGGTGGTTGATGCGTAGGATCGTTCAAGGTCGGTGGCTCGATGTGAATTTGGAAGTCGGTGAGTTGGACGTTGGGGATTCAGCGCGTGCGAAAGAAGTTTACGTAACACCGTAAGGGCAAGACGCTAGTTTCGGCAGCCGATGAACTGCGGTCACTCATTCCGCGTCTTCGTACTCTTCTTCTTCCGCGTCTTCATCCTCGTACTCGTCGTCGCCTTCCTCGTCCTCGGTTTCAACTTCTTCCTCGTCGTACTCTTCCTCTTCTTCGTCTTCGCCCTCGTCTTCCAAACCTTGCATCGCGTTCCATTTGGCCATCGTCATGACGACTTCGCGGGCCTTGCTGCCGTTGTACTCGCCAACGATTCCGTCTTCGGCCATGAAGTCGATCAGTTTGGCGGCGCGTCCGTAGCCAATGCCTAGGCAGCGCTGCAATAACGAGCACGATCCGCGGCCTTCGCGAATGACCACTTCGATGGCACTGTCGTAAAGCTCGTCGCGTTTCTTGATCGCTTCCATCGATGTTCCATCGCCACCTTCGCCTTCCGCGTCGATCTTCAACTCCATCAACTCGCCAACGAAGTTTTGTTCGCTCTGGCTGCAATGCGCACACACCGCATCGATTTCGTCGTCGGACAAGTAGGTACCTTGTCCCCGAATCAGTGTGCTGGTGCCCGGCCACAAGAACAGCATGTCACCGTTGCCGAGTAATTTGTCGGCACCGTTTTCGTCCAACACAACGCGACTGTCCGTCTTCGACGCCACTTGGAAACTCAATCGAGCCGGCAGGTTACTCTTGATCAAACCCGTGATGACGTCGACGGTTGGTTTTTGCGTTGCCAAAATCAAGTGGATTCCGACCGCACGGCTCTTTTGCGCCAGCCGAATGATGTGTGTTTCCACGTCCTTTCCGGCTGTCATCATCAAGTCCGCCATTTCGTCGGCGACGATAACGATGAAGGGCAGTTTGTCCGGAACTTCGGTATCGCCGTCGGCTTCGTCGATTTCCATGCGACGCAAGATTTCCTCGCGGCCAAGATCGTTGAAACTGTTGATGTGACGCACGCCAGCTTTCGCTAACAGCGTGTATCGTTCTTCCATCTTTTCGACTGCCCACGCCAAAATCGCTTCGGCCTTGCGCATGTCGGTGATCACCGGGTGCATCAAGTGCGGCAGCCGACCATAACCGCTCAGTTCGACCATCTTGGGGTCGATCATCAACATGCGAACCTCGTCCGGACGACAGCACATCAAGATCGAACTGATGATCGTGTTCAAACAAACCGATTTACCCGTACCCGTTCGACCGGCGATCAACAGGTGAGGCATTTTGGCCAAGTCGACGACCATCGGATTGCCCGAAACGTCTTTGCCCAAGAAAACCGGAATGTTCATCTTGGCACTGCGCGTGTCGGACTCCTCGATCACATCGCGAAGCATCACGACTTGGCGAGTCTCGTTGGGGACTTCGATGCCGACGGTATTCTTGCCGGGAATCGGCGCGACGATCCGGACACTGGGCACACGCAAGGCGATCGCCAAGTCTTCGGACAAGCCCGTGATCTTGCTCAATCGCAAACCGGCTTCCAGCTCGATTTCGTACTGCGCGATCACGGGGCCGGTTTCGATTTCGACGACGCGAATGTTGAAGTTGAATTCCTTGAACGTCTTTTCAAGGATGTGAGCTTTACGACGCACCTCTTCAAGCTGGTCGTCGTAGCTGATGTCATCGCTTTGCCGCAGCAGTTCCAATGGCGGCAATTGGTAGTCTTCAAATCCGTTCGGCGCCGACTCTTTGACCGTGTTCAAGAACTCCTCACGCGGATCACGCTTGCTCTTCTGTTTTGGCGCGCGGATTTTAGGTTCGCTGGCCGGGTCGGGAACGGGGTGTGCCTCGTCTTGGCGAAGGATTACTTGTTCGCCTTCGACTTCGATTTCGCGCGTCGGTGCTTCCGCGACGTCTTCGTATTCATCTTCTTCCTCGTCCCAGTCCCCCTCGTCGTACTCGTCGCTGGCTTCTTCGTCGGAGTCGGTTGGCGGTGACAACGCGTCGCTGGCCGCGGCCGCGAGTCCGGCTGCGGTAGCCGCTACGGCACCAGCGATGCCAGTTCGCTTGGCACGGTTGAATTTGATCTTCGGTCCGTCGTGTCGTTCTTCGGCGTTGGGTTTATCCGGATCGATGATGTCGACCTCAGACGATTCATCGTCGCTGGACTCTTCGGACTCACCGTCCAACGTGATCGGTTCTTCCAAGTCCGTGAACGGTTGACGCAGTCGTTTGGCTGGCAAAACGCCGGCGGCTCGCTGCATTCCCACGCGAGAAACGCCGGCGGACTTGGCAACAATTTTCTTGCCCGCATACAGCAGCGCATAGTCGGTGGTGATCAACAGCCCGACTGCCAATGTCGTTAGCGTCAGGATCCAACCACCCGCCGGTGCAAAGTGTTGTAGCAGCCATGTCGACGTCATCGCGCCCAGATAACCACCCGATCCGACGATCGGCATGCCTTCGATGCTGGTCTGCGACAGCCCGGCGGCCGTTGCCGCGCCAAGCACCGTGATGGTGCCGCCGAGCGAACGCAGCACGGGTGCGTTCAAATGGCCGCGGATCAAGAGTGCGGTTGCCACGCCGCCAAGTCCAGCGATGACCAGCGCTGACGCCAAGCCAACGGCGTCGAACATCATCGATGACAATAACGCTCCCCAATAACCACACGCATTAGTGATCGTCGAATTGGCCGGATAGACGACCATGTCGGGCGAATAGAACTGGTTGATCGGCCAGATCGGTTCATCGATGGGGTCGGCCGCGCTGCGAGTGACCACCGAGACGACCAAAATCAACGTGATCGCTACCAACGCGATCGCGGCAATGTCGCGAGTCAGGTTGGGTTGTCGTTCGTTTTCGTCTGAATCGATTGGAATCGCCGACATCGAATCGCCGCTCGGTGATGGGAAGGGTGTCGTCAAAAACGGTCCGAACGTGCGCATCGACACTTTCGGCGTATCGTTTCATTCGGCACAATCCAACCCTTGCGACCACCCCGGCACTCGCCGCCCCTACAACCGTCACACTCGGACTTCGTTGTGACGCTGAAGCAATGCCTGTTGGGCGTCCACAGCGGGCTGGCCCAGGTACAGCAACGAAGCACGTTCACCCAAAAACACTTTCCCCCAAAAAATTGGGCGAATCAATCAAGATTCAACGCTAGACGTCCGACGTCGCCGAAACATCAACAGGCCAACCGATACGGTCGACATCAAGACCAACGACGAAGGCTCGGGCACGGCGGTGACAAAGGCAATCGCCGTGATCCCTTCGACATCAAATACATTGAGATCCGTGACGTGACCGGTGGTAAAGTCGATCGACTGCAGCATTGTGCCCGTGTCCCCGCGACTGAGCGTGTAGGCCTGTCCGGACGCGTCAAATTCCAGTGCGTTGTGCGGGTTCGCGTCCAGAGCAATGACGGATGTGCCAACGCCGGTCAGTGGGTTGATCTGGTACAGATGCCCGACTCGATCAGCCTGCGGTTTCGACCCGTCGATGTCGCCCGATTTCAAGAACAGCGATCCCGACGGCGAAAAAGCGAGACCGGTCTGGTTGGTGAAGATTCCCGAATCGCTAACGCGAGTAACCGCGCCGGTATTCAGATCAAACGTCACCAGATCGTCAACGTCGGTGTTGAAAAAGTTGGCGCTGCCTAACTCCATCCATCCATACAGTTTCCCGTCCGGGCCAAACGTGATGTCGGGGACCTGGATTCCAGTAGTGCCAATCAACGTGGGTGCCGCGGTCTGCAAGTCCAACCGATACAGTTCGCCAACGCCCGTGCTACGGTCGTGGCGATGCGCAAACAGAAGTCCCGTTGTCGGTTGAACGGCGATTCCCGTCACATGCTTCAGTCCGGTTTCACCAATTTTGGTCGCCGTTCCCGTGGCAATGTCCAGTCGGTATAGCGCCGAGTTGAAATTGACCTGAGGCCCACTGGTGACCGCGATCAGTTCCGCATTGACGTCGTTGGCGACAACCGCCAAAGCGAAAAGAGAGAGAGCGAGTGACGAAGTAAGTCGTGAAAAACGATTGGTCGAGAGCAAAGCAGTGTCCCTTCTGCGAGTGAAATGAATCCCCATGGTCGGTGCCCTCGACCTATCTGCGCCATTGCGCCTAATCTTCGCAGATTAGTGTCGCGGCGGGAATGCCAGCCGTTTGGGGAAGTCTCATTCTGTGATTGACTTCATTGGAATTGACTTTGGCGATCGGGAAACGCTATTGAACTGGCATCATGCAGCACGAAGAATCAATCGCAGTACGCCGTCCCGAGCGATGGGGCGAACCGATGGACGCGTCGATCGACGACGGCGACGTCTCCTGGCTGCGCTCGCGTGAACCTTTTGCTAGCATGGATTCTGATTCGTTCCCGCGATCGATTCCGCTGGAAGGAATCTTGCGCAACGACACTCGGCTGCATCGCTGTGAACCGGGCGAGATCATTGTTCGCGAAGGCGACTACGGAAACAGCGCGTTCTTAGTCTTGGCGGGCAGTGCCGCAGTGATCGTCAAGTCGTTGCTGCCGGAGCAGTTAGGACGCAGCGACGTTGAAAAGTTGTCGTGGACGGCAGCGCTGCGCAATTATCTTGGCCGCAGTCGCTATCCCGAATCGCGTCGTCCGGACCAAGTCACATCTGGTGCCAACGGCGACTCGTCCAACGTACGCCAGGTCGATGATCGGCCGGCGCTGTTCTTGCAAGACTTCGAAGCCGTTTTGCGACGTGATCGTTCGGGGGCTCAGCGCCCGGTCACGATCGGGCCGGGCGAGATCTTTGGCGAGGTTGCGGCGATGTACCGTTCGCCACGAACCGCAACCGTGATCGCCGAAACCGAAGCCACGCTGTTAGAAATCCGCTGGCAGGGATTGAAGATCCTGCGACGCGACAAGGGATTCGCCGATACGCTGGATCGACACTATCGCCAAAACTGGTTGACCGTTCACCTGCGTGAATTGCCGCTGCTGCGTCATTTGCCCGAAGCCAATCTCAATCGTGTCGCTGCGGCGACTCAGATGCATTCGTTTGGACGGATGGAGTGGCATGCGGACTACAAAAAGATCCGCGAGTTGCCCGTTCAGAAACAAATCGAATCGGAACCCGTCGTTGCTGCCGAAGGTCGCATGCCGACCGACTTGGTAATCGTGCGTAGCGGATTCGGTCGGGTTTCGAAAACATACGGTGCGTCCGACCGAACGACCGCCTACCTTGGCAAAGGCCACGTGTTTGGCTTGGACGAAATCGCCTACAACGCGCTTCGCCCCGAATCGGCGCCGCCGAAGACACTCGATCAATCGCTGCGTGCGATCGGATTCTTGGACGCGTTGTTCATTCCTGCCGAAGTGTTCGCCGAAGAAATTTTACCGCACGTTCGCCGCAGTGAATTGCCGGAATCGGTCAGCGAATTGGTAACCACGGTCAACCACAAACGCTTGGGCGGTGACACGAAACATCACGAATCGGACCGCCGCGAAGAATCGCGTGGCCGAACCGATCGCCGTAGCGCGGATCGCGCGTCGAATCTTGGGCAAGGCGATTGGAAAGACTTGCCAAGTTCCGAAGGCCAGCAATTTCAACCGACGGGCTTGCTGGAATTCATCGTTCAAAATCGTGTCAACAACGGCACGGCGGCGATGGTCATCGACCTAAGCCGTTGCACCCGGTGCGATGACTGCGTCAAAGCTTGCGCGTCGACTCATGACGGCAATCCCCGGTTTGTGCGGCAGGGCATTGCACACGAACAGATCCAGTTTGTTCAAGCCTGCATGCAGTGCAGCGACCCGGTTTGCATGATCGGCTGTCCGACTGGCGCGATCACACGCGACACGGATTCGGGCGTCGTCCGTATTCACGATCCGATTTGCGTCGGGTGTGCCACATGCGCGAACTCTTGCCCGTACGAGAACATTCGTATGGCCGAAGTGGTCGACCCCAAAGGCCGGCCGTACACCGACATGGACACCGGCAAACCGATACGCAAAGCGACCAAATGTGATTTGTGTCAAAGTCAGCCGACGGGGCCGGCGTGTGTGTCGGCGTGTCCGCATGATGCATTGGTGCGGATCGATCTGACAGAATCCGCACCGCTGCAGCATTGGCTCGACCGCCGGAGTTAAATCAACGTGGCTAATCGAAAACCTCGCGCTGAAATGTCGTTTCGCAATCGGCGAAAACTCTCACTCGCGATCACCGTGTTTGCGATTGCAATCGTGTTCGTGATCATGAAAATCCAAGAAGGACGACTGGCCCACGCCTCGTTCTTCACGGGCTTCACCGTACTGTCGGCAATCTTGTTGTTGGTCTTGTTGGGTGTCAGGCGGCGACTGCCCGTCTTACCGCTCGGCAGCGCCAGCACGTGGACTCAGGTGCATATCTACTTGGGTATTTTCGCGTTCGGCGTTTACGCGATGCACGTGCCGGTCTTGGTTGCCGGCGGAGTGTTCGAGTGTGGGCTGTCGATCGTTTTCTTGCTGGTCAGCGGCAGCGGTTTTTACGGCATCTACGCCAGCCGAACGTTGCCGCGGCGTTTGACGGCGGTCGAGGGCCAACATCGATTTGATCAAGTCGGTTGGAGTCGGAACCAGATCGCGACGACGGCGCAAGAGTTGTTGGATGGTTTGCAAGAATCATCAGGCATGCGCGTGCTAAGCAGTTTCTATTCGCACTATTTGAATCCGTTTTTTGTCGCGCGTCCGTCATTGGCGTACGTGTTGGTTCCCACCGGTGTTCGCCGTCGGCGATTGCTAAGCGGACTGAAGGAACTCGATCGGTACTTAGAAGACGACAGTCGCCAAGCGGCCGGTCGATTTGCCGCGCTGGTTCGCCGACGCGATGACTTGGACTATCAATTTGCGCTGCAGTTGCGGTTGCGATTGTGGGTCGTCATCCACAGTCTGTTTTCGGTGGCGTTGTTGGCCGGCGCGATCGTCCATGCGGTGATCGCTTGGAACCACGCTGGATAACCTTGATCGAATTGCTGATTCCGCTGCACGAAAAATCTGCACAAACGTTTTAGAGACGCCATGCGACGCGAAGACCTGAACCTGTCCGCCCCGCCCCAAAACGATCGTCCTGGCGATCGATGGATGTGCGGACACACGGGCAATCCCTGCGGGCGTGGTCCAACGACAACAGGATTGATGGGTCGCGGCCGATGCACGATGGCGGAACCTTGTAAACCGGTTCGGACTTGGCATGGACGCCGCAAACAGGCTGCGATGTTGGGGACCGTCGGAATCGTTGTTCTATTGGTGGCCGTTTGTTGGTCGTCAACGCGAGCGAGTGTGGTGAAGCCCGGCGAACTGTCGACTCCGCACGCGCAAATCTTAGCAGGCACCATGGACTCGGGGCGTTGTGCGGCCTGTCACCAACAAGCGGGAACGTCTGTCGGCGACTGGTTCACGTCGTTGACCGGCGCTGCGGTGTCAAAGGCGCACGATGGGATCTCGCAGTCCGATCGTTGCTTGAATTGTCATCACGTCACCATCGATCGTTCGACCGCCGGATTCGCACATAATTTGCCACCAAGCATTCGTACCGAACTGCGTCTGGCATCGGCGGGATCGCGAGACCATTCGTGGCAAGATTGGTTGCCGGGCGCGGCCGTCAATCAAGAAGACGTCAAGTGCAGTGCCTGTCACCGAGAACACCGCGGCGCCGATGGCAAGCTGACGGCGATGACGAACGACCAGTGCCAGACCTGTCACAGCGACCGGTTCGGCGACTTTGCCAGCTCGCACCCCAAGTGGAATGATTGGCCGTACCGTCGTGGTGGCGTGATCGCGTTTGACCATGCGTCGCACGCAACGAAGCACTTCCCGAAAACGATCCACGAAGGCGAGCCGTTGCCGTTTCAGTGTTTCGATTGTCACGCTCGCGGCGGTGACGGCGAACTGACCCGTTCGACCAGTTACGAAAAAGCCTGCCAAGCCTGCCACGACGCGGCGCTTCGAATCGAGACTTCCACGGGCGTCGACCTGGTTGCGTTGCCAAGTGTGACCACGATCGCCGCCGAGTCGATGGGACCGTGGCCCGCCGAAGCGATCGGATTCTTTGACGGAAAAGTCACCGCGATGGCTGAACTGTTGATGCGATCGGATCCGGATTTGAACATGGCGATTCGTAGACTGCCCCAACGCGACTTCTCGCGACTCGATGATCAACGCAGCGACGATGTCGATGCCGCTCGCGAGGTCGCCCGTGGGCTGCGGACTTTGATCGAAGATATTAGCCGCGGCGGCCAGTCCGTGATGATCGATCGCATCGGCAAGAGCGGCATCGGAGCCGACTCGGTCGCGGCGATGATCCAGTCGTTGCCGCCGCAGTTGATTGAAGAAGCGAGCCGGCGATGGTTTGCGGTCGCCGAAGATTCGGATGTTCTGGCAAAGCAGTTCGTGCAAACCGACAAGACCAAGCTGGCCAAGTTTCGCATGCAAGCCGGCGACGATGACGTGCTTGGCGATGATGACTTGTTAGGTGATGACTTGCTTGACGACAGTGATCTGCTCGATGACGGCGACCTGCTTAGCGACAGTGACCTGCTTGGTGATGATCTGTTGGGTGGTGGTGATCCGCTGGCGGATGACCCGCTTGCCGAAGATCCACTCAGCTCGCCGGCGCCGCAAAAAACACCAACCATCTCCGCTCGGTTTGATGCCGATTCAATGTTGCCGGCTGGCGGATGGTACCGCGATGATCTGACGTTTTCCGTTCGCTATCGCGGCAATGGGCATGCCGATCCCGTGATCCGTGCAACGATCGAAATGGCTGCTCAACTGATGCCTGGCGATCCGGCTCGCGATCGGATGCTGGCAAGCAAAGCGGTTACTGCGTGCATCGAGTGTCATCCCGGCGCCCTGTCGACCGCTTCGCGAAACTTGCCGCCGACCCCGAGCGGCTGGGTCAGCGATCCGTTGATCCGAAACCCGACGCTTCATCGCAGCGGCGGTTTCACCAAGTTCACTCACGGGCCGCACCTGAACATCGCCGGCCTATCCGATTGCCAGCACTGTCACCAAATCAATCGCGATGGCATCGTGCCAACACCGCGAGTCGATGTGACGACGATCTCGGCGTCTGATTTAGCGCCCGTTCCGCACGAGTTCATGCCGATGGGCATCGAGACCTGTGCCGGATGCCACCACCGCGACGCCGCCGGCGACGCCTGCATCAAATGCCACCGCTACCACATCGATCTGCCGTAGCTCGATCATTTCAGGCAGATCGGGCGACCGCATGTTGGCTAAGCCGTTTCGCCGTTCAGGGTAATCACGACTCGGCGACTGCCACCGCGGTTTCGGTGTTCGCACAAGTAGATACCTTGCCAAGTTCCCAGTGCTAGCCGGCCGTTCGTGATCGGAATGGTCACGCTGGTGCCCATCATCGATGCTTTCACGTGCGCCGGCATGTCGTCAGGGCCTTCGAGCGTATGGACATAGTCCAGCGTTTCTGGCACAGCATGGTTCATTGCGGTTTCGAAATCGATCCGAACATCGGGGTCCGCGTTCTCGTTGATCGTCAACGAAGCGCTGGTGTGTTGGACGAAGACGTGTATCAGTCCAACCTGCAACTGGGCGATTTCGGGAACGGCTTCAGTGATCGAGCGAGTGATCAAATGAAAGCCACGATGGGCGGCCGGCAAGGCGATTGAGCGTTGAATCCACATGTCTAATGTTAGAATTCATCCAAAGAGTCCACGCTAGGCGATCGAAGACAGAAAATTCGACTGATTTCAAGAAATATTTTGCCGCCGAATTTCGCTGGCCACGTTCGGTTTTCGAACCCTACGCAGCGTTGTCGCTAGACCCCCGCCAGCGAAAATGCAGTCAAAGCGTTTGACTCGACGCCCTTTTGACGAAGCGAACGAAGCGCGTTGCAGGTGGTCAAGGTTGGGGATCGCCCCCTTGCGAAAAGGGCTTGAGCGGAAGTCGAAAATGGCTCGGAAAGAATCGAGCCGGTCGGACTTTCCGGCACACCTTCGCTGCTCGGATTCCGAGACGTCGATACGGCTGTCCGCAGCCTATGGCGCCCACAATTTTCTTGACTCTTTGATCAAAAAGTCAATAATCAAGCCGTGAGTCAACACTACTGCCCACGGACGAGGGCGGGAAAATAGAAGTCATCATGCGACGCTAGTGAATGGTTGGACCATCACGAACGTCGACAATGAATCGGAAGAACATTTTATGAGTCAGTGCAAAAACGTTTTTGAAGCCATCTTGCGTTACGGTCACGATGAAGATTTCGTGCCCAACGAAGAAAACGGTTTCGAAGCAACGGACGCACCTGCAGGCAGCTCCGACAAGATCGAAGTCTTGCGTCGCCGTGTCGAACTTGGGCAACCTCTTTGGCACACCACCGACCGCGTCGACTACAGCGGCCTGACCGGTGCGATTCGTCCCCGCGAGTAATCGCACAGCGAAAAGCAACCGAGAATGACCCAGACCTCGCGGTTTTCACCGCGGGGTTTTTTACGCGACGACAGTCGTTCTGCTCGTAGGGCCGGTTCCCACCTTGTCCTTACCCACAAGTCTGAGGGTTAATTTCGACGGAGTATTTGCTCTGCGTCAAGGAGTGATTTCATTTTCTGATGTCCTCGCCATATCGTTTGCCAGCCCGGTTCGCCGTCATGGGTGCG
>JBAUHR010001055.1:0-1503 GCA_049680385.1 Rubripirellula sp.
ATCAATGGGCGCGCGGGCAATGACACAATCAGCGATGGCGGCGCGGGCAACGATACGCTCAATGGCGGCGACGGCAATGATCTGATCCGGATCCAGCGTTTCAACCCCGCCGAAAGCACCACAGTAAACGTGAATGCCGGTGATGGTGACGATACTCTGGTGGTGGACGCGTCCAGCGGCGGTTTTTTCAACATCGATATGGGTGCTGGTGATGACACCGTTTACGTTGATCGTGACGGTACCTATATCGCCGAGATAATTTTGGGCTCCGGTTCTGACGATGTATTTTTCAATTCGGCAAATTCGGTCGTACTTTTGGACTTTGAAACCGGTGATGCGGGCGATCAATTCCATTTGAGCAATTTTCTAACCTTTCGCGCGAATGGCTGGGATTCCTCGACCAATCCGTTTTCGGCTGGGTTTCTGGAACTGCGCGATGATGGTGGCCTCGCCACGCTCATTTTTTATGAAAATGGTAAGAGTGCCGGCGGCACTTCAAGAGTGCTTGCCACGTTTGAAAATGTGATTTTTACAAATTTCACCGCCTTCAATTTTGGCGGGTTTGATCCAGCGGGTGGCGGCGAGGGTGAAACCTTTGTCGGTACGCCCGGGGTGGATACCTATACGGGTACCGAAGATAGCGATACAATCAATGGATTGGGCGGCAACGACACGCTCGATGGCGGCGGCGGTGATGACGATATTGATGGCGGTGACGGTGATGACACCATACTCGGCGGGCAAGGCAACGATACCCTTCGTGGCGGCGCAGGTGACGATATTATCACTGACCCGTTTGGGGCCAACACGATCTATGGTGATGGCGGCAATGATACGATCAATATCACTGGGTATTTCGGATCATCTCAATCCGCTTCACCGCACCAGATTTTTGGCGGTGCGGGCAACGATGTGGTCAATTACGGGCTGTCTTCCACCTCTGGACTGATTCTTGATCTCGGCAGTGGCGATGACCGGATAAACTTCACCTATCCTGTCGGGCCGAACGAGCTGACCTTGGGCGCGGGGTCTGACATCGTCGATATTGACGGTATCCAAAGCATCAGTTCCAGCTTCGCTGTGACCATTCTGGATTTCGAAACCGGCGATGGCGGAGACCAGCTGGTGTGGGAACAGTTTATCCGTCAGCGGACAGGCAACACCGATCCGGACTTCAATCCATTTTCGTTCAATGAAGTCTCGTTGCTACAGGTGGGCAATGATGTGCACATTGTACAAGGGTTCACGCTGGTAATTTTCCGCGATACGCAAATCTCTGATTTTACGGCCTTCAATCTTGGCTTTGATCCAAACGCAGAGACGCCTCCGGGGGAAACTTTTACCGGAACGCCGGGGCGGGATTTCTTCGAAGGGACCAACCGCAACGATATCATGACCGGATTGGGCGCTGATGACAGCCTCGAAGGGCGTGGTGGTGATGACGAACTTGATGGCGGCGCTGGTAACGACTTGTTGGATGGCGGTGACGGCGATGACATCATC
>JBAUHR010001056.1:0-2908 GCA_049680385.1 Rubripirellula sp.
ACCCACCGTTCAGTGCAGGGCACTGGAGTCCCGAGTTGGTCGAGTTGGCGGGTGGCCGCGAAGTCATCGGCGTTGCCCGTCAGCGATCCAAGACGGTGTCCTGGGAAAAAATCGCTGAAGCTGATCCGGAAATGCTTGTCATCGCGTGTTGTGGTTTCACGGTCGAGCGAACTCGTCAAGACTTACCGATCTTGGAATCGTATACAGGCTGGTCGTCGCTGGCTTGCGTGCGAAATAATCAGGTTCACGTTGTCGATGGTTCGTCGTTCTTTAGCCGCCCCGGCCCACGACTGGTCGACAGTCTTGAGATTTTGAGCGATCTGATCGGTCGTTACCGACCGGCGGCATGTTAACATGATGAACAAACCCGACCTGCCGACGATGGCCATCCTTATCACTGCCGCAACGTGGGCGGGGTTTGCGGTTTTACTGGGCGTGAATCCGAACGCATTGCTCGATGCGTTTGGGATCGAAGACCGCATGCCGCAGATGGCGACGGAGATTTGGGCGTTTTATGGCGGGATCGAGATGGCGATCGCGGTCGCGATGATTCACGCTTCGCGGCGTGCGGAGCGATCAAATCATGATTGAGATAGACCTTGTGTTTCTTGTCGTAGCGCATTCGCTTCATCGCCGTTATGCAGTTTAACCGATTATGTGAGATGATACTGTGAAAAAATTCATGTTGATTCAGCGAGTGTTGATGATGGCGGCTTGCCTGAGCATGTCGAATGCCACCATCCGCGGCGAGTCCCATGTACCAGGACTCGTGGCCTCGTCCACCACACCTGATGTGGCCTATCAGTACGAGGTCAAGCAACTGCGATTCCAAATAGAAGAAATTCCATCCAAGCCTTTTGATCTTGAGCTTTCGGCGACTTTCCAAAACGACGTCGGCGAGTCGATGACCGTTCCCGGCTTTTACAATGGCGACGAAGAGTATTACCTCCGATTCACTCCGCCGACGAGCGGGACGTGGCGATACAAAACCCAGTCTGACGTCGAGTCATTGAACGCACGGGTAGGCGAGATAAAGGTCCAGCCCGCACGCAACGCTCAAAAGGGAGGCGTCGTCGTCGACCCACAATCGTCGCGACGTTTCGCCTACGAGAGCGGTGACGGTTATTACCCAATTGCTTTCGAGTGCGATTGGCTGTTTGCGTTGGATGCAGATAACGACTCGGACATCCCGCGAACCAAAACGTTTGTTGACACGCTGGCTGAAAATGGATTCAACCAAGTCGTGATGAACGTGTTCGCCTACGATGTCGCCTGGAAGAAGGACGATCGACTGGATTCCCAATACGACTACGGCAGTCCGTCCGTCTTCCCGTTTGCGGGTGACAATAAGAACCCAGACCACTCGACGTTGAATGTCAAGTATTTCAAACGCCTGGATCGAGTCATCGAGTACCTGAATCGGAAAGGCATCGTTGCCCACTTGATGGTCTACGTTTGGAACAAAGGGGTTGCGTGGCCTGATGCGAACTCAGAAGCCGACAATCGCTACTTCGACTACGTCGTCCGCCGTTATCAAGCCTACCCGAACATCGTCTGGGATATCTCCAAGGAGGCGCTCGGCTACGGACACACCGATGTCAACTACATCACCGATCGGATCGAAAGACTGCGCGACAATGATGTTTTTAACCGGCTCGTGACTGTCCACGATTACAGTTACTGCCGACGTTTTTCGGAGAACGTTGACTTCGTATCGGTACAACTTTGGAAGTCCGAACTTTACAGCGTGATGCGAAACGTCTGTAAGGATATTCCCGGCAAGCCGATCTTGAACATCGAGCATGGTGGATACGAACGTGGGCCTTACGAGGTCTTCAATGGGAATTACACGTCACCGGAGGTCTGCTTGGAGCGTGCATACCAATGTGTCTTCGCGGGGACCTATCCGACTCATTATTGGCAAGGTGCCGCCTGGAATGTGATCTTTCCTGACATCCAAGCTATGCCGCTGAAAGACCGCCCGAAGTTTCAGTACTACAATCATATGCGAGAGTTCGTCGATCGTTACAAGCTGGACCAATTGACCGTGAGTGACCAGAAAAGCAACGCCGGATTCTGCCTGCACAATGAAGGCGGTCGGTTTATCTACTATGTGCCGCGAGAGTGCGAATACTTTGGGTTGCGTTTACCGAACGAGTATCGAGGCAAAGAAATGTCGATCACTTGGTTTGATCCATTGACTGGTGAATTCGGTGAACCGGAAAGCCAAACGGTGCCACAGTGGCCCACAGTGAAAACACCTGACGGCGATCAGTTTCGACTGCTGGTCGTCGAGTTAAACCAATGATATGTGGTGAACTAGGCCACGAGTGAAAACGGAGCCGACGGCGTTAGCCGCGGGCACCGCGTGCGACCATGACCAACCGTTAGGGACCGAGGCTAGCGCCTTCGGCTCACATGTATTTCTGTTTTCACCATCCCACTCGTGACCCTTATCCACCAATCGAGGCAAATCAATGAATCGCACTCTTAGCCAACAGATCGGTTCACGTTCGGTGCAGAACAACGGCCCCAAAGGTCTTGTCCGGCTGCTGGCGGTTGTCGCTGTGGCGCTGCTGGCATCGGAAAACGCCCTGGCTCAAATCCGATTCGACAAGAATCTTCTCAAGCGCGATGACTCTTGGTTTCGATCGGATGAAGCCAAAGCGATCGCTGACAGCGTGATTCAGTATCAATCGCCGCAGGGAGGTTGGCCCAAGAGTACTGAGCTCTCAACTCCACCACTCACACCGGACGACATTCCTCTACCGGGTGGCGGTCGAGCAAACAGCTTTGACAATGACGCGACAACTGTTCCCATGCACTTTTTGGCTCGGATGACTCACCGAACGGGCAACGCCAGGTATCGCGATTCATTCCTGAAGGGATTCGACTACATTCTTGCTGC
>JBAUHR010001057.1:0-3641 GCA_049680385.1 Rubripirellula sp.
AGTAGTGTCGACGTGAAATGGTTAATCGTTTTGAGAATCGTTATTCTAGTCTCTATTAAATCGAAACGTGACACACCAAAAAGAATTGAAACTCATCAGGGGAGTTCCCAATAAGCCGCTTGCTTCCAGATGGATTTCAGTTCGTGAGCTTTCAATTCTCGCAGCTAAGCGCCGGATCCTTCTGCCTTAACAGAAATTGATTCAACCATTCCACGATTCTCGCGAGCATTGCTTATCACCACGGCACCGTCGTTACCCCCAGACTTCAATCGACGAACGATCAAGCAAAACGTGGGCGTTGACTGTGCCGTCGGTCGGCTTTGTCGTTGCATCGTGCCACGCACTCTTGGCGACATTGTAACTGATCGTGTTGCCGCCGATGTTCAAGGTGACTCGGCTCGCGTCGCCTATGTCAAAGGACGCCTCGACGTCAAACAACTTGCCCGATACCGGCAATGAAACTTCCACGCCGTCATCAAGTTGCCGTGCTTCCAACGAATGAGTCTTCGTTCGCAGACTTTTCACTTCGGCAACCGGCTGTGCAAACATGCGAACGCCAACGTCAGTCTGTTACAACGTCGGTTCATGTCGGACTACCCGATCCAGCACGACACTTTACAAGATCTTCAGCGTCTTGACGGACAAAGACGACGTCAGCGAAGACGATTCGTCCAACAGATACCGAATGACGAACGGATTGTTGTGTGACGGACAGCGTGGAGTCGAAAACTGGTTGCATGCGCGAAGCAGTTAGGCTGCGATTGCTGTTGACCGAATATCGTCCAATAACGCCATGATCTTTTCGATTTGTTCAGCCGTAAAAAGGGCGTCGGGGCCTTGCGGCGAAATATCGGTGAAAGGCGATTCGTACAGCAGCGAGACATCGACGATGCCGTGGTCGACAAGCTGATTGACGATCAGGTTGATAAACTCGATTTGATTGGAGGTGTAGTTGCCGCCCTGCAAGAAATCGCCAAAGAGCTTTTTTGCGACCTCACGATCGAGCCCGACCAATGATCTCACGAAGATCCCAAAGCTCTCGCATTCTTGCTTGGCTTGAGCGATGTACTCAGGGTTGCCGATTTGGTTGTCGTTCAGAATGCGTTGAAGGTCATCCAGATCTTGGTGTGTCAACGGTTCGCTCGTCCTCAGCTTTCGCACTGCTTCGATGTCAAGGTGTTCACGCAGGAATGCCTGGGCCTTGCTGCGAAATCGCTCGAAAGTATCGCTGCTGGTGAAAGCCGCTAATTCGAGTTCGGTGTCGTCGCCGAGTTCGTCTTCAAAATTCGTGTAGATCGGCTTTCGCTTTTCCTTCTCGATGAATTGGACTAAATCTCGCAACCTTCTACGGATCACCTCCAGCATCGGCACGGTCACATCAACCCACCATTCTTCCGTTTGCACGTCCTGAATGTGAAGCATCTGCGCGTTGACCATTGGGATCGAATGCTGCTCTTCCAGCAAACCAGCGATCGCAATAACCTGATCACGTAATCGTTCATACGCCGGTTCGTTATTGAGCAGCGATAATTGCAGATTAAGCAGCAACAGGTCAAACCGCTTCGCTTCCTCTGACTCTCTTTCCATTTGTGTTGGTAACGCAGCGATCTCCTCAGCCAGTGTCGTATGCGATTCATCCGAAAGCTTGACCCAAGCCTCTGGCTTTGAGAACTTTTCAACGAATCGGCGTCGTGCGCGAACGAGGAAGTTATCCAGGTTCATCGAAGCGACTTGCGAGTGCAAGAATCGTGCAATCTGAGATCGCACCTGCAATTCCGACATCGGGTCATCGGAGTACACGCCCAAGGCTTCTTTGGTTGCTTCGCCAGCGGCGGGCGGTTCTCTGCCGTCCAGCACACCGATCAACTCCAGTCGCCGCTTGAACAATCGCGTCGACAACGATTCAGCATTGGAACCAATCGAACCGGCTGGATTCTGGCTGAAGTACTCCAAGTTCTGACAGTAATCAAAGATGTAAAAAAACTTTTTGTGCTTTCCAGGTCCAAACAATTCAGGACACAACCGCGTCCCGCGTCCGACCATCTGCCAGAACTTCGTCTTGGACCTGACCAGCTTGAAGAACACCAGATTCAGCACCTCGGGCACGTCGATGCCCGTATCCAGCATGTCGACCGAGATCGCAATCTGAGGCAACTTGTCCTTGTTGGAGAAACTGTCGATCACAGTCTGAGCACGCTCGGTCTTGAACGTGATGATCCGCGCAAACTCGCCCTTGTAGTGTGGGTAATTGATGTCGAAGCGTTCTTTGATGAAATTGGCGTGGTCCTGATTCTTGGCGAAGATGATCGTCTTGCCCAGCAAGTCACCGCCCGCGACGTACTGGCCGCGCGTCATCAAGTGTTCCAGCACCTTGTCGACCGTGTCGATGTTGAACAGCCACTTGTTGACCGCTGCCGCTTCGACCTTGTCGGGAATGTTTCCCTCTTCGTCCCACTCCTTCGCATCCCACTCGTCCTTGTCCTCTTCCGACAAGTCGTCGTACTTGATCCCCTCGCGTTCAAACTTCAGCGGCACCGACACCGCTTTCGGAGGCACCAGGAACTTGTCCGCGACCGCTTCATCCAGATCGTAGGCATCGGTGGGCACGCCGGTTTCCAGATCGAACAATCCGTACGTGTTCTTGTCGATCTCGTCTTTCGGGGTCGCGGTCAGTCCCACCAGCAGCGAATCGAAGTAATCGAAGATCGCGCCGTACTTCTGGTACACACTTCGGTGAGCTTCGTCGATCACGACCAAATCAAAGTGCCCGACGCCGAACCGCTTTTGACCGTCCTTGCCACCATCCTGTTTGGCAGTGTCGATCAAGCCCATCATGGTCGGGTAAGTCGAAAGATAGACCCGTCCCTCGGAATCCTTTTCCGTCACCAGATTCACGGGTGACGAGTCCGGCAAGAACGCTTTGAACGCATTGGTCGCTTGATTGACCAGGGCCACGCGGTCGGCCAGAAACAGGACACGCTTCGCCCAATTGCAGCGGATCAGCAAATCGCACAGAGCGATCACCGTTCGCGTCTTTCCGCTGCCCGTCGCCATCACCAGCAGTGACTTCCGTTCGTTGTCCTTTTCAAACGATTCGCCGATTCGTCGGATCGCTCGCGTCTGGTAGTAGCGGCCGGCGATCTCCTCGTCGATCGTCGCCGAAGCCAATTCGCGGCGACTACTGCGCCGCTGGATCAGCAGTTCCAACTCCGCCTTCTTGTAGAAGCCCTGAACACGGCGCGGGGCGTACATGGCATCGTCCCAGATCCAATGTTCGTAGCCGTTGGAGTAGAAAATGATCGGTCGCTGTCCATACATCGCTTCCAGACAATCGGCATACAGCTTTGCCTGCTGTTCTCCGACTCGTGGGTCGCGTCGCGTCCGTTTGGCCTCGACCACCGCCAGCGGCTTGCCATCGTCGCCCCACAGCACGTAATCGACAAAGCCTTCTCCCTTGGTGCTGGGCATCCCCGTCACGGGGAACTCGCGATCACGGTTTTGATCCAGCGGCCAGCCGGATTCTTTCAACAGTTCGTCGATCCAGCGATCTCGGGTTTCGGCTTCGTTGTAATCGTGATCGTCCTGAATCTTCTCGGCAGCCTTTTTTGCCATGGCCACTTCCGTGCGAAGCAGCTTCGTGA
>JBAUHR010001058.1:0-11421 GCA_049680385.1 Rubripirellula sp.
TTATGACTAATGATGCCACCGAGACCAAATCGCGAGGGCGTTCTTCCGGTCAACAAGGCGAGACGAGAGGGAGAACAGACGGACGAGGGCGAGTGGTAGCAGGTTAGCTTGACGCCTTGCCCGGCCAGGGCATCCAAGTTCGGCGTGATTGAGATCAGTTTCCCGTCGATGATTTCCGACGCTTGATTGGCGGCGGCGTAGGCGGTCTTTTCGGGATAGGGCGCGGGTGGATCGTCATCGGCGATCTGACCCTTGACCAAATCGCTGTCTACCAGATCACCGGGGTATCGATAGCAGCCAATGTCGTTGTAGGCCAAGTCGTCCACGTAGATCAGCAAGATACTTGGCCGCTGGGGATCAGAGGCCAACGCCGATCCAGCCATCAGCAGAACAAGCAGCATGAATGCCGTGACTCGAATCGGCGCTTTCGGGAGGAGTTTCACTGGAGGCAGGTTTTCTGGGATGAAGGCTATTTGGAAGTATTGACCTAAGGCTTGATGTCATCAGGGATCAACGAGAACCTTGGGTCATTTTCTATCGTGCGAATCGCTCGTTCGTCGCCCAGGTACTTGCGGCGAAGATCCACGAATGGACGCTCACGCGACTCTTTCGCTGGGTCATAGTTGGGATTGATCGCTGGCGTGTATTTGACGTCGACGTTTTGATCGATCCAGTCATTGAGCTGCACAAACAGTTCTCGCGTCATGTCGGGCATCGCCGCTGAAAGATCGTTCTTCTCGAACAGGTCGTCGGCCACGTTGTACAACCGCAGTGCCCCTGACCAATCAAAGATCAACTTCCAGTCTCCGCGTCGAATCGCCGACGAGGGTGCCGAAGGAAGACCGTCTTCGGGACTCTTCACAATCACGTTGAGCGGGTAGTGCTGGTAGAAAGTATCCCGTGAGTAACCACCGTTTGCGTTGGTGGGATCATCCAGCAGTGAAGCGATGCTGCGTCCGTCGATGCCGCCGGCCTGGGTGTGCGGCGACGCATCGTAACCGGCAAGCTCCAACACGGTCGGAAAAATATCGTTGCAGTCGACAGGCACCTCGCTCCAGCGATTCCCGTCTACATGACCCTTCCATCGAATCACCAACGGAACCCGAATACCACCTTCGAAATGAGTTCCTTTCCCTCCCTTGAACGGTGCGTTGTTGGTCGCGATCGGGTCGGTGTACATCACGCCGCCATTGTCGCTCATGAAGATGACCACCGTGTTCTCATCGAGCCCCGTTTCTGCGAGCGTGTCCAGAATCCGGCCCACCGAAACGTCCAATCGTTTCACCATCGCGGCGTAGACCGCGTTGTCGTGACCGTTCCAGCCGCGTGTTGATTTACCCTCAAAGTACGCGACGTCATCGGCTGGCCCTTGAAAGGGAGTGTGTACCGCGAAGTGGCAGAAGTGCAGGAAGAAAGGCTTGTCGTTTGAGTCGCTGGCTGAATCCTTGACCGCCGCTTGCTGCTTCAGATAGTTGACCGCATGCTCGGTCAATTCGTCCGTCAGATACTCCTGTCCCAGATCGCCGCCGGATTTCCCACGCAACAACTTCTCTTGCGGTGTTTTGGGATGAAGTTTTTGTCCGCTATCCCAGAGTCCACGCCAATTGAAATAGGGTGATCCGCCTTCATCCAAGTACGAGATTTCTTCGAACCCGTGATCGACCGGTTGCCATCCCTGCGATCCATGGCCACCCAAATGCCACTTGCCGATAAAAGCCGAGTCGTGGCCTGTCATGGCCTCGGCAAGCGTGGTTTCGTCTTCACCGTTGTCCGACGGTTGCCCCGATGCCAAAGCGTCACGGGTGGTGCCGTTAATGAGCGCCTGCTGGATGTCGATTCGGTCTTCCCAAACAAGCGCATCCTGAGCGACATAGCCCTCAGGTGGATCGATCGCTTGGTTGTAGAACGTTCGCACATTGCCGCCGACCGCGGTAGTGAATCCCGTGCGTGCCGCGTACTTACCCGTCAACAGACTCGCCCGCGCCGGCGAACACAGGTGGCAAGCATAAGCCTGAGAAAAGGCCAAGCCCTCTTTGGTCAGCCGATCCAAATTCGGCGTCTCGTAAAACATCTTCGAGACATCGTCACCGGTGAATCGCGAGGCATAGGCGTTCATGTCAACGATGCCGAGGTCATCAGCCAGGATCACGATGACGTTCGGTTTGGATGCGTTGTCGGCTCTGGTGGCAAATGGCGTCAAAAGCGTCAAGCCGACTATCAGCATCAGTTTGGTTAGTAGTTTCATCTTTGGGTCAACAAGGGAAGTTGTGCGGCGAAATTGATTGACAGGCGGGACGTCTATCCAGCCAGCGGCTATTTTACTGCGTCAGTGTCACGTTCTTTCCAGCGGCGGGTTGGAGCTGCAGACTCTTGATCAACGTCTCGCCGCCGGGCACACGAATCCGTAGTTGGACCAACTTGGATCCGCCCGAGCTGGACCCGCGTTCCGCAGAACTCCGGCGATCGCGATCGGCCTGGAAGATGCTCCTCATGGTTTGGATTCCGCTTTGGACAAAGTGCAGTGATTGTTTCGTTTTCGTGGTGCCGGTCGGCTGACGGAGGACTCTCATCGCACCTTTGCCGCGGGACGACGGTTGTTTTTGATCTCGGCATCCATTTCAGTGGCGGTTTCAAGCAAGCGTTCCACCACGCCTGGATTCTCTGCGGCAACGTCGGTCGTTTCGCCGATGTCGGTGCGAAGATTGAAGAGTTGGCTAGGCGTCAGCGGGTTTCCTTTTGAAGTTCGCAACCCAAGTTTCCAATCGCCATTGCGGATCGCTTCCAATCCACCCCTGCCGTTAAAGTACAGGTGCGTTTCGCGAACCGGCTTTGCCTCGGACTCCAGCAGCAGCGACGTGATGTCCTTGCCGTCGATTTTGCGATCGCCGATCAGATCTGAACCAACGAGTGCAGCAATCGTCGGTACCACGTCGATCGTTCCGCAAATCAGATCGCAGGTGGTCGATGCCGGAATTTGGTTGGGCCAACGCATGATCGTCGGCACACGAACGCCACCTTCAAAGTTGCTGCCTTTGTTCCCACGAAGGGGCGGTGCATCGCGTTTTGCGGGTCCGTTGTCGGACGTGAAGATCACGAGCGTGTTTTCGCTCAGGCCATTGTCGTCCAGGGCTTTCAATATCTCGCCCACCGACCAATCGATCTCCTCAATCGTGTCACCGATCAGACCCATCTGGCTGTGCCCCTCGAAGTCAACCGATGTCGCCAGCGGAAAGTGAACCATCGTGTGCGGCAGGTACAGCACAAACGGTTCGTGTTGATGCGAATCAATGAACCGCACCGCTTCTTCGGTGTACCGTTTCGTCAATTGCGATTGATCGGGTTCGGTTTCGATCGTTTCGTTCCCGCGGATCACCGGCAGCGGAGGCAGAATTCCGAACGGCTTCGTCTTGCGACCGGCCACCATGTCATTGCTGTACGGCAACCCAAAGTACTCGTCGAATCCTTGTGCAAGCGGGAAGACTTCCGCCTTGTCACCCAAGTGCCACTTGCCAACGCACGCGGTCGCGTAGCCCTTTGACTTTGCAACCTCGGCGAACGTGATTTCATCCGGATGAAGTGCTTCCGCGCTGCCAGGAAACAGCACGCCGGGCATGGAAACGCGTGGGTTGTAGCATCCCGTCAGCAGGTTGGTTCGCGACATCGTGCAAACCGGTGCCGCGTAAAAGCTGGTGAACTTGCGACCTTCGGCAGCCAAGCGATTCAGATTCGGCGTTCGGACTTGTTTGTTCCCGAAGGGTTCTATGTCGGCGTACCCCATGTCGTCGATGAAGATCAAGACGATGTTGGGCGATGGCTCGACGCCAAGTGCGAACCGCGATGCGATCGAGGCAAGGTAGAGCAAGATGAAGATGGAATGTTTCATAGAGACTCGCGAGTGGGTTGGATGGCTTCTCCATCGGTTGATGGAATGCAGGCGGCTAACCTGTGGGACGAATGTGCCTATTCTCAACGCGGCTGTTCGTTTCGTTTCCTACGTGGCCCCGGCTTCTGTTTTGCCACCGGTTTACTCTGTGCCGCCGGTGGACGCATCCGAAAGTTGACCGACGGAAGACTCTTGCTCAGTTCCGTTTTGATCGTCGCATAAGCCTGTTGATCCGCAACGTTGTTCCACTCAGCCGGATCAGCATTCAAGTCGTACAGCTCCTCATCACCGTTGGCGTAGCGGATGTAGCGATGTGTTGATGAAATGACGGCGTGGTTGCCTAACTGGTGAGTACAGACCACTGGGTCTTTCGCCACTTGAGGGTTCTTCAACTGCGGAACCAAACTGGTGCCTTCAAGCTGATCTCCCGGATGATCGATTCCGGCCAGTTCCAGAAGCGTCGGGTAGACGTCCAATAGACTCGCCGGTTGGTCGCTGACCGTCGCCGGCCTGGTCACACCGGGAGCGACGAAAATCAGCGGCACGCGAGTGCTCTCGTGCCACAGCGTGTACTTTTCCCATGTCTCTTTGTCGCCGAGATGGGCACCGTGGTCGGACCACAGCACGACGATCGTGTTGTCCTTGTGCGACGAAGATTCGAGTGCGTCGAGTACGCGACCGAGTTGCTCATCCGCAAAGGTGACTGAGGCCAAATACGCTTGGACCGCGTTCTTCCACTGGCCGTTGGCGGCGATCCATTGGTGCCACTTTCGACGCGCTGCCCCGGCCGCATTGTTATCACGGACCGATTCGGGAAGGCGATCAAGCCACCCCTCGGGGTTGTCCGGCAGACGAACTTGATCGAGCGGATATAGGTCCAAATACTTTTGCGGCACATAAAACGGAATGTGAGGTCGGAAAATGCCGCAAGCGAGGAAAAACGGCTTGTCAAAATCACCGGACAGTTGCTCGCTGATGTGGCTGGCGACCTTGTAATCGGGCATGGATTCGACCGGATGTCCGATCGGTCCCCAGTCCATGTGTGGCGGCACGCCACGTTGCTGCGCCGGGCTCTTGCTGCGGCCAAGCGGTGCGTTGTTGGGCATCACGCGATGAGGCATCTGCCGCGTCATGGTTGGCCAGTACGAGTCCCATGATTCAGGGTCATTCTGTCCGTCGCTGATGCCACCCATCCATTCCAACGAATGAAAGATCTTTCCCGCGCCGGTCGCGGAATAGCCCTGGTGTTTGCGAAGGTACTCGGGCAGTGTTTGCGCGTTGGCCAAGGCGGGTGAGTTGCGATACTGTTCTGCGTTGGTATAGACGCCCGAGGTCGAAGGCCGAACCCCGAACATGATCGACGTTCGCGACGGATTGCAGATGGGTGCGGCGCAGTGCGCGTTGGTGAACGCCGTTCCCATCGCAGCGAGACGATCAAAGTTGGGTGTGATCACGCCGGGGTAACCACTCAAATAGCCAACGTGATCGTTCAAATCGTCGATGGCGATGAACAGAATGTTCGGCTTGTCACCGTAGTTGCGTTTGATGGTTGAACCGGCGTCGCTCGTGGCGGGTTGATGCGAAACGTGATCGCCAGGTTGCTCAACCGTCACAGCAAAAATCAGCGGTGCCGTGTTGTGGTTCGCTTTGACGAACTCGATGGCGTCGATGACCGCCTTTCGTTTTGGCGTGATTGATAGGTATCGAACCTGCCCACCGTCGCGTGCTATCAGTGCACGTGACGATTGCGGCACGTCGAACTGGCCGATGTAGTCGGCGATGTGTTGTCCACTGATCAGTGGATGATCTTCGGTGCTTCCGTCGGCGTATCGCAAACGCACGGTCATCGAAACGCCACCATTTCCGGGTGACTTGGCAGCCCATCCAGCGACGCCGCCTAAAAGATGAATCCGTGATGCCGCGGTTTTGCAACGCACGCGGATAGTTCTTGGCATTTGCGGAGCGAACGCTCCAAGCGGTCCGTGCAACATGCAGGCGTTGTTCGCCGATTTTGCATTGGGATCGATCAGTTGAAATGGGATGCCGTCGATGGTTTGCAGTCCATATTCAGGCAACACGAGGCGTTCGCGATCGTTATCGCGACGGGTGAACATGCCTTCGGTGGTCGATACGTTGGCCACGCTTTCCAATCCCAGCGGGATGAACTGATCACTTTGCGGTAGGTATTCGAGCAAGTTGACCAGGCCGATGTCGTCGATCGATTGTTCAAAGCCTTCGGGCATCGCCGAATTTTTCGACGGACGTAACTCGTCGATGTCTTCACGTAAGATCGTGTGGCGTTTGCCTTGCGCGTCCACCATTTCGATCGTCGTGAGTGATTCGGCGCTTAGCAGTCCGGCGACGACAAGCCCGTCGAGCGTCAGCACGTTGTACAAGCGGTAGTTCGCTTCGACGCTTCGGTTGGGATCGAGAATGTGCGTTAGCAATTCCGCTTTCGGGTGAACCGACATGCCGTTCAGGTTCGGGCCGACGATTTTTCCTTCGCCCTTGAAGACGTGACAGGTGGCGCAGTGCTTGGTGAACACGGCTTTTCCCAATTCGGTGTCACCGGTTCGCTCAGTCAATTTCAGCTTCGCAGCGACAAGCTTGGTGCGATCGTTGTTGACGACCACGCCGCCCTTGGCAAAGAGGTCACGTGACTTGCGGCGAATCTCGATCGACGGATTCGATGACAAAGCGCCGCGTTGTTGGATCGACAAATCCGCGATCTGAATCTCGCTCTGCTCCATCGCTTCGATCAACGCGGTTTGCAGTTCTGGACGAGTCAACATGACACGCACGAGGTTGGCACGCAGGTCCGGCGTGGCCGTTCGATTGATCCGGCGATAGCGGTCGGCGAGACCCGGAGCTTTCGTTTTACTCAAAGTTTGCACCAGCCCGACGGATAGTCTCGGCGGTGATTGCGGGCCGATGATGGCTTCGATCGCGTCCGCCGATGACGGTCGGGCGGGGTCCATCGCGATCAATTCTTCAGCGGATTCGATCCGATCCGCCAACACCAGCTTTGAATCTTCGAGTCGGCTGATGAAGCCGGCGATGATCGGTGCGATTTCTTTTTCGAGGGAATCGTTCGACCATGACGTGGCCAGTCGAGCGAGCGACGCTTTGCCGGTATCCGAAGCGGCAGCGAACACAGATCGCAGTGCTTCATTGCGTGTGGAATCCAACGCGACCACGTGATCCTTGGGCCAACCCAACGACAAACCACTGATCACGGTGCTGACGGTTTCTGATCGGGCACCGTCCATGGCGGACAACAAGGTAGCGACCGTGTCTTTGTCAGGAGCCGAGCGTGCGAGGTGTTCTGCGATTCGTTGTACCGCGGCCATTGACGCGGGCGGTAACGGAGATTCGTCTTCCAAGACTCCCGTCAAAAACGATTCCGCGTGCATCGCGCCGGCACTGGTCATCGCGTCGACGAGCCAGCGGTCTTTGGCGAGTTCTGGATTCGCTGCCGCCCGACTGATCGCGGCTCCCGCTTCTCCGCCCGGTGCATCGGAAAATTTCAACAGAGTTGCCAAGACGACCTGTGCGTCTGGATCGGCAATCAGGTTCGCTTTTTGAACCGCAGCAATGGATTCCGAAGAATCGGGCAGCACACGAATCGCATTCAAACGCACTCCCGCCGAAGGATGCGATAGCGAGTTCACGACCGCGTCGAACACGGGGCCGCTTGTCGCGTCGAGTTCTCCCAACCCGTGAAGCGTGTTGAGTGCGTGGATCGCGCCGACATTCAGTCCAATCGGGTCGGTTGATTTGTCTTGCAACAAAGCGATGAGGGCCGGGACAGCTTTGTTGCCACCTCGCTCGACGAGCAACCGCTGGGCGTGAAGGCGAACCTCCATCGTTGGGTTGTTGAGAGCTTCCACCAGGTGTTGCGGTGTAGGGTGGGGGCCGAAAGTCTTGGCGACTTCCGCTACGGCGGGCGGGGAATCCGGGACGACGCGGTAGATCCGTCCGTACTTTTTGTCACGAAGTTTCGTTTCATAGGCCCGCCCTTTGCCGGTTTCAAAACCCTGCGGGGTCGGATTGTGTTGGACGATGTAGTTGTACCAATCCAAAACCCAAACGTTCCCATCCGGCCCCACCTCCGCCATGATCGGCGCGGTCCATTCATCGTTGCTGGCGAACAGATTGATCGGGCTGTCGGACTTCATCCCCGCGCCATCTCGCTCGATCACAAACGTGCCGACCAATTTTCCGGTCGGGCCGCAAACAAACGCCGTCCGGTTCCACCAGGCTTGCGGGTAGTTGCGAGCCGTATAGAGCGCGTGCCCGGCTGCCGCGGTGTAGCCGCCGTGGTGGTCGACTTGACGCACCTTGTCGGTGATCGGATCAAACAAATGATCGTCGCAAATCATCGACAACCGCTCGGGTGCCCAACCTTTGACGCGTTCGTAATAGCGGTTGGCAATCGGCATGAAGAAACTCGGCTGCCGGTTCGCCGTTGAACCGAAAATCAAACCCTCTTCGCTGATGCCGAGGCCCCATGTGTTGTTCGTCGTTGATCGAATGAACTCGAGTTGTTCGACGATTGGGTCATCGTCTTGAGACAACTTGAATCGAAAGAAACCCATCCGAAACGAGGGGATCTCTTTCGCTGAGCCGACGGCGCTAGCCGCGGGTTCCCCAGGCGTCGGTGTTTCGTTACCCGCGGCTAGCGCCGTCGGCTCAGGGTTGATGACGGGAGTCGATTGGTTGTAACCCTGCATCGCCCAGATCCAATTGTCCAAGCCATTGCGAAAGTTGCTGACGCCGCCGTGCGTGTCGCCGAGTGTCCAATTGGAAATCAAGACCTTGCGAACATCGGCCTTGCCGTCACCGATGGTGTCCTTAAGGTACAGCGTTTCGATTCCGTTCTGGACCACCGCGCCGCCGCGATGAAAGGCAATCGCGGTCGGGATACTCAGCTTGTCGGCAAAGACGGTCGAAGTGTCGGCGCGAAAGTCACCGTCGGTATCCTCGAGAATCCGAATGCGGTCGCGGCCCTTTCCACCATCTTTAAGTTCGTTGGGATAATCGAGCGTCTCGCAAATCCACAATCGTCCGAGTTCGTCCCAGTTCATGGCGATCGGTTTGCCTTTCAACATCGATTCATCGACGAAGAGTTCGACGTGAAAACCTTCCGGTGTAACGATGTGCTGGATTGACGTTTCCGACGGCGCGGGCGACTGCATCAGGTTCAGTGTTTCGCCACGACCGGCCGCGTAGTTCGGAATCTCGGGACCAACGTCGACATAGTCAAACGGCTTGAGGTCACTGGGCAGCGTCTTTGCCTTCGGCAATTCGGTCGCCGTACCGGCGGTGGTTGCACCTTCAGCTCCGCAGGCCCAACGAATGCCGCGTTCGATCAGGTTTTGAAAACCGGTTTGATTCCACGTCCGCTGGTCGTGTCCCCACGCGGTGTAGAACACGCGGCCCTTACCGTGAGTGCGAATCCAAGTCCACGGTTCGCGGGAGTTACCATCGGCTTGCAAATCGCCGGCGCGATATTCCAGCACCGTGCGGTCGGTTTCGTTATGCAGGTGATGAACGTACGTTTCGTCCCAACTGGTGAATGTTTCGTAACCGTTGGTGATGGGGTGGCCAACGCCCGCCAATTGCGTGGTCATTTCGCCACGGCCGTGCTCTTTGAACTGAGCGCCCATCAACGCGACCACCTCAGGCGAATTGCGGAAGCAGTACGTCGCACAGTGAATCGGTACGAAGGCCTTTCCCGACGCGACGTAATCTAACAATGCCTTGGCGTGATCGGGCCGGATTGTGTCGATGTTGGCGTAGAGTACCAGCCCGTCGTATTCCTGTAGCGATTTAGCGTTTAACTGGTGAACATCTTCGGTATAGGTCAGCTCGATGCCTCGATCCGCCATGACCGGACTGAGAATTTCAAATCGTAGGGCCGGTTTGTGATTTTTCTGATCACCAAGAAACAGCAACTGCAACGGTCGTTCTGCAGCCATCACGCTCGCCGAAATCGCAAGTAGTGAAAAGATGATGAATGAGAATCGAAACATGGCAAACCTAAAGTGGTGATCTACGGTGATGGCCAATCGTCGCCGAGTTGTACTGAAGCTACGCAGTAGCGACGCGGTCATTGCGATTTCTTTGTTGCGCACGAGACTTTCGTCGTCGGTTCTTACTCAATTTCAGATTGTCGCGGGACGTCTTGATCAAGATTGGAAGTCGACCAGTACAATGCGTGTGAAGACGAGTATGCCTCGCATTCAGAGTTCTCACCCGAAATCCTGCAAATAGCACAAGTTTTCACGAAACCGCGTCCACGCACAACTTTTCTGTGAGATTCCCTCGAACGCGGCATACTACTGTGCAGAACAATGACCAACTCAATCGAAACGAAACGAGCCATCGACCAGGTACTCGCCGGTGACCGTGGGGCCTTTCGTCACATCGTGCGCGAGCACAGCTTGGTGCTGCGCAGCTACCTGGGCAGTCAACTACACCACTGCGACGACATGGACGATCTTGCACAAGAGATTTTTCTGAAGGCATTCCGCAACCTCGAAAAGTTTGACCGCCAGCAAGAATTCCGAGCTTGGATTCTTGGCATCGCTCGAAACGAATTGTTGATGCACTTTCGGAAAGTCGGGCGACGAAAGGCGAACCAGTCGAAGTTTCGCGAGGAAGTAGCGGCAGTCATCGAGTACGATCTCAACGCGACATTCACCGCACAGTCGGATGACGCCATCGAATCACTGCTGCGTTGCATCAGCCAACTTCCGGAACGGATGCGGCATGTCGTCCGATCCGGCTTGGACGGCATCAAAGCTGATTCGCTGGCGACCGAACTGTCGACTTCCGTCGGAGCCGTTTACAACCTTCATTACCGGGCCAATGCGCTGCTACGGGAATGCGTTCGTAAGGAGATCGACTGATGGATGCCGAACTGCAACAACTGATGGCGGCTTGGTTGGGAAACGATGTCGATGAATCTTTGTTGGATCCGATCCTGGGTCGATTAAAGACCGACAGCGAGTTTCGTGATGAATTTGTCCGAGAGATTTCGATGCTTGGACAACTCAAAGCGGTTCAGTCGAGTTATCCGCGCTGGCTGGAGCTTGAAGACGTGCTCGCGACACCGATCGCCGGTGAATCGTCCGACGAAGAACTTGAATCGCAGGTGATGAGCAGTATCGCCCATGAATCGGTGACTCGGCCGATTGCCAACGAATCGCGCGCGTTTCCGTTTGCCAAAGTGAGCGCCGGACTTGTGACTGCGGCAACGTTATTGTTCTGTTTGTGGTGGTGGAACGGTCGCACCGATCCGGATGGCAACACGCCGAATCGGATTGCCCGCCAGTCAGTAACTCCACCGAGTAGTAACGACAAGATTCGGCGAATCAATACCGTTGCTGTTCTAAGTCAGTCGGTTGATGCCAAATGGGATGGAGATCGGCGTCCGTCGCCGGGTGATTCGCTTGGAAGGGGTGATCTGAAGTTGCTTTCGGGCACTGTGCAGATCGACTTTCTTTCCGGTGTTCGCTTGCTGTTGCGTGGAC
>JBAUHR010001059.1:0-5262 GCA_049680385.1 Rubripirellula sp.
TGTTGGCAACATTGCTGCGCCCCTATGGACTCGAGTCGCTTGGCTTGTTGCTTTGCGTTTTTGCCGTTGGCGGAATGCTGTTCACGTTGCTTCGAAACCCGGTCAAGTTCTTTCGTAACCCCGCACGCAGGAAACACATTCGCATGAACCGCTTGATGATTTCGGGCGTGGTCGCCGCCGGCTTGATCTGGTTATCGTTTTACCCTTTGCCGTCCGGCGTATCGGTGGACGCCCGAATCGTTCCTCACCAAGAAACACCGATCTACGTCGCAACCGCCGGTTCGCTTCAATCGCTGGAAAAACGGCCCGGCGATTGGGTCGAGTCGGGCGAAGTGATCGCACAACTCGAAAACAGCGACATCGAACTAGCGTTCACCAAGGTCAAAGGAAAGCACGCGACTCAGCTTGCAACGGTCCAGACGATGCAATTGGCGGCAATCGACAATCCCGACGTCGCCAACGAATTGCCCGCCCAGCAATCGTTGCTCGACGACCTAGCTTCTCAATTGGCGACTCACCAAAGTCGGCATGACGGGCTGACCATAAAGTCCACGGCGTCGGGCAAGTTGATCGCCGCGCCGAGGCGTCCGGACGACCGAAAAGCAGTGCTCGCCAATCACCTGGTCAGTTGGTCCGGATATCCGACCGACCCCGAAAACACGAACTGCTATTTGGAAACCGGCCATGAACTGATGAGCGTTCTGCAAGGCGACGGCTGGGATGCCGAAATCGTGTTGCAGCAAGACGAAGTCGAGCGGATCTCCATCGGCGCCGCAGTCAAGTTGGCCATGGAATCGGACCCATCAAGAACTTTCACCGGCACCGTCACTGAAATCGCCCGCACCGAGTGGGAAGAACACCAGAATTCACAGCGCCGAGACGACGTCCAGGCCGCCCGATCCCAGTCCCCCCTGGCCACGTCCTACATGGTCCGAATCGAACTGAACCTAACCGACCAAATTCCCGCGCTAACCGGATCCCTAGCCACCGCAAGAATCGAAGCCACCAAAACCTCACTAGCCAGCCGAACCACCCGCTGGCTAAGCAGCCTGTTGCGATTCCGCTAAACCGATCAGCAATTTCTCGACACCCATCGTCTGCAGGTCCAATTCGCGATAGGCGACTGTCCAGGTCATGCTCTGACCGCGCGGTGGTCCGATTCGGATCGAGCCAACCGCCAGCGCACAAAAAAACCCTGCATGAAGCAGGGTTCTGATGTTCCGGCTCAAAGACCGAAAACTAGATGATCCCTACGGGACTCGAACCCGTGTTGCCGCCGTGAAAGGGCAGTGTCCTAGACCGCTAGACGAAGGGACCGTTTAGCTAGACGAACAGCGTCGCGAAGTGAATTCGCTTTTGTGTTCCTCATGGGCACCGTTGTAGCGAAGGTGTGCCGAGGTCGTCAAGGCATTGATGACGACACCGAGGAATTTCTTTTCCTGTCCGGCTTTGATCGCTTGAAACGCTTACGACTCGACGGGCGCATCGCCTGTTTCTGACGATGGATCGCTTGCTTCGACCGTAAACTCGCCGGCTTCGAGACTTCGCTGGATCGCATCGTAAACTTCGCGGCGGTGAACTGGCACTTCGCGCGGTGCTTCGACCCCAAGGCGAACTTTGTCGCCACGGATTTCGACAACAACGATTTTAATGTCGTTGTTGATTACGATACTTTCGTTCTTTTTTCTTGATAAAACCAGCATATTTCGTCCTTTATTTTAACCGGCCCAATTTTAAATTTTTGTTCTTGCCTACAGTCCCGATGCTGTGCAGGTTTCTTGATTCAAACCTGATCCCTGCTTCACCGCTACGTAGGCCGGTTGTGCCACGCGAATTCTTTCCGTGGAAATTCGCGGTTCCTGACACCCCCAACTCTAGGTCAAAAAAAGGCCACGTCAAGGAATCCCGTCTTGACAAGCAGGAAATTTTGCCCGCGACACCAACGTTTTGGCACACAATCGCTAAAACAGGACCTAAACGCTAGCAAAAGGACAGTTTCACGGTTGCGGCTAGTTCTGTTGGGCGGTCGAAGTGGTTTTTTGAGCACTAGTGGGTATCATTCGCGTGAGGCACGGAGGTTGCCTCATCGCGGCTTTGACGCGATCATCTTTTTATGACAGCCGGAACCGTAATCAAGTTCGCTGCGTCGTAACGATCGGAATCCTTCCCTAACGTGCTGCTTCTCCGAGAGGATTTATCATGGTCCGGGCTATCAACAACAATTCTGGCAACACAACCGACAATGGACTTTCGGACTACACGCCGACGCGAGCAACCCAAACTTTGCCGCTGGTGCGATTGATCGTCGATGACTTGGTTCGTTTGAACGAGTCGATCGAAGCGCAAAAGGATCAGCTAGAAGGTATCGACCAGCTTTCGGCAACGATGGACCGACAGGCCTACGTCGACGAATTGTCTGACATGCGAGGGATGCTGGACGGCGACATCCAGCGATTGCAGACCTGCATTGACGAATTGGCTCGGCTGGGTGTCGAAGTGCACCAACCATTCGACGGTTTCGTCGACTTCCCTGCTCAATTAAACCGTCGGCCCATCCGTTTGTGCTGGCATCCGGCGGACGAAAAGGTCGAATACTGGCACGAACTCGGCCAGTCAGCGGACCAGCGTAAGAAGTGGGACGCCGCCGCAGTTGGCTGCTGATCCGAACTGCCGGAGCGCATTGGTTCGACGGGCGTCCGTGAACTACCGACTGCCTTCGCGGCGGAGCGTTAATTCGCGGATGATCGATCGACCGGCAACAAATTGGTTCGGCACAAAGCTGTTTGAATCGAGCGGAATGTCCAACTGTACGGTGACTTCGTCCGTATTTCGGTCAATCGTTGCCGGTGTGACTGTCAGAGCAACATTGTTGACGCCCAGGCTGTTCATCACTCGCATCGTTTCGGCACGGACTTCGGCGTTGGTTGCACCGGGAACGATCCCTGCGCGACAGCCTTCGTAAACGGCATTGTCGGCCGTGTGGCGGATCATGGCCACGCGGACAAATTCCATTGCGGCAAAGAAAAACAAGAACAACAACGGCGCGACGATTGCGAACTCGACTGCCGTGGTACCACGACGCGATTGAGTTTTAGGGGAACGTTTCATCGAAAGTGTCCGGTTTGGATGGACGAGAAAATGTATTCTCGCAAAGTTCTGGGATCGATCCGCTTGTTACTCAGTCATGATTGAACTGAGGGTCAAAGCGATCTCGCGATAGACGGCTTCCAGTTCGAGTCCGGTATCGGCATGGAAATGGCGACCGCCGCCGATCGCTGCGACGTCCTGCATTCGAGTTTGATCCGCACCAGCACCAAATGTGATGGTGTGGATGGTCACATTCGGGGCCGCCAAAGTTGTTGCGACGGTGGATGGTTCCGCACCTTCGTTGTGCTTCCCGTCGGTCATCACGATATAGGTTTGATCGACAAACTGTGTTCCGACGCTGCCAGCCATCACATTGGCACCGGCTTGCAGCCCGCGAGAAATGCTAGTCCGACCACCGACTGACAACGCGCGGATGCCGTCCGAGATTTGCGTCAGGTCTTCGGTTAGCGGTACGTCTTCGGTTGCGAACGTGCTGTAGGACGCCATTCCAACCGCTTCGTCCACGGGTGTCGCGTCGAGCGTTGCAACAAACGTATCGATCGCACTGATCAGATCGTTGAATTTCGATCCTTGCATCGAACCGCTGCGGTCAACCACCAACACGATGTCGCGTTCGATATAGGTCGCGGTTGCGGTGCTGGTAGGTTCAAAGAAATTGACGCCAAACACGTTTCCAAAGAACAACGGAATCGGTCCCGATGGCGAACCGAATGTGCGTCGGCCGTTGACGGCGACACTGTTCTGTGGCGTTCCGCCTTGGTTGAATTGAAATTTGCCTGAAGTTTGCTCGACACTTCGTCCGAAACGAAAGTCGGCTGCATCCAACAGCAACGGTTCACCGTTTACCGTGTTTGCGGCGGCGATTCTTTGGCCTTCGGCGATTGCCAGGTTTTGGTCCAATGTTTCGGCCAGGCTAGCCGACGCAGCTTTGGACGCGGCATCGGTTGCTGTTCGAAGTTCCGTTCGCGCCAAGTGCATGTGGGCGATGTCGACCGAAAAGGCAACGGCGACCATGAATCCGATCATCATCACGACGATCAAGATCAGCATCGCACCGCGGCGATTCGATGCTTTACGATTCGCTCGTTGATCACGGAGGACAGCGGGCGATGGCAATGGACGGGTTTGGGTTGCAGTAAAAATGGTACGAGCTTTCAAGTCTAGGTTTTTCATCAGGGTTGCCTACTCTTTCACCATCACGACGCGAGCGGTCAGGATTCGGTTGGTGACGAACTGTCCGGCCAACGGACTGTTCGTCGCGGTCGGCGCGCTGACTTCGACCACGATTTCGTCGCCACGATTCGCGGCGGCCGAGTCGCCCTTGGGATAGCCGATGGTGAAGTCGTTGACGTTGCGAGACTGCAAAATATTGACGGCTCGGTCAGTGCCTTGGACGTTGCCGCTGCTGACCCGTGCGGACTCGCGGATTGCTTCGTAGGCCGCAACGTTGAGTGACTGTTTCAGGAAGATAAAACTGGACGCTTCGATCGAACCGAAAACCAACAACACCAGCACCGGCAAACAAACGGCAAACTCAACCGCTGCGACGCCGCGTCGTTGTTGGCCTGCCGATCGATGTCGGCGATTTCGTGCGGTAGCAAATCTAGATGAACAATGCATGAGTAGAACTTGAAGCCAAGGGGCAAATAACAAACCAGTGGACGTCGAAACCAAACTAGGAAGCCGGTTGGTCCGAGTCTTGGCCCAAGTCGACGTGAGGTGCCGTCTTGTCGAGCGAATCATTGCGTTCCATCAACGAATTGAAGTTGGTCGCGATTTCGCCCCAGAAGTCGTTGTTGCGAAAGTGAAGCGGCGCGACTGCTCGGCCTTGGCTGGCGTCTGATAGTGCGGCACGCAATCGCAAGATCGGTCCGGCAAACCGGTTGGTCATTTTTAGCGTGTCCCAAACGAACGCGGGAATCAGCGCCAATGTGATCACGAAGAACGGCAGAAACCGTTTGACCGTGTCACCAAACGTCGCACCCCACGGCACATCGGGCTGTTCGAACAAACGGATCCAAATGGTCAGCGCCATCGCGTTGCAGATAAAGAAAACGACCCAGTGAATCGCGATCTTTTTCAGAACGCCGCCCTGAACTTCAGGGTCGACCAGGGCCTTGCGTCGTTTGATGGTCGTTTGGCTCATCCGAATAT
>JBAUHR010001060.1:0-9670 GCA_049680385.1 Rubripirellula sp.
AAGGTAGCGTTCGTCGCCAACGTCGGATCTTTAGTCGCACCGACGTCATACGATGACTTCAGAGCCAAGAGACAGCTTCCCGTTGGTCTGTTTTCACACGCTGACCTGCAACGCCACTGGATGACCGTCGTTCCCCAGGACCGAGCCCACATCTACGGATGGGGTGGCAAAATGGCCGATATATTGCAGTCGGGCAACGATCCATCGGGCATCTCGATGAACATCTCGCTGTCAGGTTCGAACAAGTTCCAAACCGGAAAGTTTGTCGCGCCGTACTCTATCGATAGCGGTTCCGACGGTGGTGCAACTCAGGTGTCCGGCTATTCGCCCGATCCCGAATCGCTGACGAACGCACGAGTCAAGATGTTCAACAAGATCCGTGCCGGCTTGCTGACACAAACCTATTCGAACCTGATGGCAAAAACGTTTGCTCAAACCGAATTATTGTCGATGGAATCAGCACTTGAATTCAACACGACGGTCAGTTCTCAGGAAATTACCACGCCGTTTGCCACTGATAGCTTTAGCAAACGAATGAAACGAGTCGCTCAGGCGATCGCCGCTCGCGAAGCCTTGGGCCAGCATCGACAAGTCTTCTTTGTTCGACTTGGTGGCTTCGACAATCACGCATCCTTGCTGACCAACCATGCAGAACTGATGCAAACGGTTAGCGAAGGGCTAAGTTCGTTTTATCAAGCAACTGTGGAATTGAACGTGCAGGACAGTGTCACTGCATTTAGTGCCTCGGACTTTGGCCGCACACTTTCCAGCAATGGCAAGGGGTCCGACCATGCCTGGGGAGGCAACCATTTTGTGATGGGTGGAGCAGTCGATGGTGGCCAAATCCGCGGCGATTACCCGACCTCGCTGCTGACTCCAACGATCAACGGTGACAACATTAACCTTGGACGCGGACGACTGATTCCAACGACGTCGGTGGACCAATACTGTTCAGAAATGGCGAAATGGTTTGGTGTTTCACCGTCAAATTTTCCCGACATCTTCCCGAACCTTAGCAACTTCAACAGTGAACCGTCACTAAACCTGTTCACTTAGGACTAGCTTGGGAATCGTTCGAACCCATTTTTTTCCACATCGGATAGACAGGCCTATCTTTGGTGTCTTTTTCGCCAGGAATCGTGGGTGCCGGCGGTGCGGTGTCGAGCAGTGTCTGTAGCTGGCGATGAACTTTGGCTCGTTGGTCCTGGCCTAGATCGTTTGCCAAGTCGTTGACTTCTTTCAAGTCGACGGCGGGTTCATAGAAACGACCGTCGCGGTAGAGCTTGTACCTCGAGTTTCGGGCAAATTGCCCCGGCATCTTCTTGCCCCAGTACGGCTGATAGTGGCACAGAACCCAGTCGCGTGGATCGCCAAGTTCGCCGTGAAGCTGCGGCAGGAAACTGCGTCCATCGGTGGGATCATCGTCGCCAATTTCGACGCCGGCCGCTGAGGCAAGTGTTGGATAGATATCGGTAAAATCGACAAGATCATCCAGCACGCGGCCGACCGGAGTGCTTCCTTTTTGAAAGGCAATCAGAGGAACATGTGTCCCCATATCGGTCATCGTTCCCTTGCCGCCCTTAATGGTGTGACCATTCCACTGCGATGCGATTTGGCTATTCGTGCCATTGTCGGCTGTGAATAGGATCAATGTATTTTCAGCAATCCCCAGTTCTTCGGTCTTCGCAACAATGCGGCCGACGATCTTGTCCATGTAATTGACCATCGCCTGCAAATTTGCTTTCTGGTTCTTGCGATTTTTGTTCGCGACCTGCGTTCGCGGCGCATCACCGATGGTGTCAGGCGTTGGTACAAACGGGCTGTGAACGAGCACCATGGGATAGTACGCAAAAAATGGTTTGTCCTGGCTTTTTCCCATGAAGTCACAAATGAAATCGCAGAAAATGTCGGGGCCGTATTTGCCGTCGTTCTGTTTGGCTGAAATGAACTTTCCGTTTTGTTCGATGGGCGGACTCCAGAAGCGTTCGCTCACCTTGTCTCTGACACGAGTCAACTGCCACAGACAGTATTCATCGAAACCTGCGTTGTTTGGACGCGTAGGATCATCGTGACCAGGCAGACCGTTTTGAAGCCCATTCAACTGCCATTTCCCGGCGATCGCGGTTCGGTACCCCGCGTCCTGCATGAGACTCCCGAACGTTTTCTCGGCCGGATTCAAATAGCCAAAATGCGTGTAGTTGCGAAAGTTGTATTTCCCCGTCATCAGCATGACGCGTGACGGCGTACAAATGGGGGTCGAATAGCAATGTGCAAACCGCACACCTTTGCTGGCAAGCGTATCAAGATTCGGAGTCTCGTAATCTTCGGCGCCGTAGCACCCAAAGGCTTCCCAACTGATGTCATCCGCCATGATCAAAACTATGTTTGGGCGGTCATCGGCGTAGACAGAAGTGCTTGAAAACAGAATCGCAAAAACGGCGAACAGGTATTTCATCGTCGGCTTCAATCAAGTGAAATGGATCAATCGGATGGAGAATCGCGAAGAGGAGAACCGGCAAATCGGAAGGACAGCGCAAGGGCTCGGCCAAGTGAATGAGAGGCGTTCGTTACATCGTTGCTCGTCAGGCAAACAGCAAAATTCACCAGCTACTTGTGACTGAGCTGGCTCAATTTGAGCGGAAACTCTTTTACGGTTTCACCGCTGATGTCGACGCACTTGAAAGTCATCACCGGATCGTCCGGACGCAAGTCGAAACTCAACTGTCCCCAAAAGTTGCCTTCGTTGTACGACCATTCGGCGTTATCAAAAGTCTGGTGCGTATGCTGGTTTGTCACCTTTGCCGAAACAAATTCGTACAGCGGATAACCGCGCGGACGATCGGTCTTCCAAATGTCGGATCGATGGCGGTCGCCCGAGATCAGAATCACTCCGTCGACTTTCTTATCGTTGATCAGATCGAGAATCTCGTCTCGTTCGCTGCGTGCCCAACTGCCGGCCCATGAATCTTTACCATCTTTGTCCGCACCGTCGGACCACATCGTTCCCGATGCAAGCACTTTGAACTTGGCTTTCGAGGCCGCCAAGCCCTCCAACAGCCACTTCTTTTGGTCCGGGCCCAGCATCGTCTTATCTTTCTTTTCACGATAAAACCGCCCGTCCGTCATGAAGAACTCGACATCCCCAAGCGAGAACGAATGCCAGGTGCCCGGTGCAGTGTCTCCGCCGCCATAGTGAGGATTGTTCCAGTTCTGTTTGAACACGTTCAAGTTTGGCATTTTCCAGGGCGCTTCCAATCCCGCGCCGCCTGACGAATCGTTCATCGCCATGTCGTGATCATCCCAGACCGCGTACGTCCCGACACTACTGACCAGTTCGCTCCAAGCCGGGCTGAGGTACCGCCGATAGTAGAACAATCGCTGAGCCCCACGCCGATTCATGACGTCAATGTAAACGTTGTCGCCAAGTCCGAGATAAGCCAGTGGCCGCGACGCCGCCATGTTGTGCCAGGCATACTCATTGACCGGCACGTAACGCGCGCCTGAACCAAAGGCCACATCAAATGCGACTCGCTGACCTGGATCCGGGGCTGTCTTGAACTTGAAGGTATCTCGCTGAATCGCTTTTTCATCGACCAGCACCGTATACGTGTAATCCGTAAACGGCCGCAGTCCGTCGACTGTCATGACAGCCGTGAAATCATCGGCCGCCGTAGTATGCACGGCTTGCGAAGTCAGATCACCAACGTTGATTTGCACGGTCGCTTGACCGGCGGTGCGTACCCAGAACTTTGCGGACGTTGGTCGAACGTCGCCCAAAACGGGGCCGCTAAACAACTTCAAGTCATGCTTTTGGACCAGGGCAACGAACGCCGGTTCCGTCAGCAGGTCGGCCATCCCTCCCTCAGCACCAAAACGTCCGGTTTGCCCTTTCACGTCGGTGCCGTACAAGGCTTTGATCAAATAGGGATCCAAATCTATCATCACCGCTGACTGCTCGCCCTCGGTGATGGGTTCTTTAGCGACCGAGACCACCGCCAACGCGATGATCGAACCGGACAAAAACACTGTTCGAAGTAGTAAGTGCATCGTTTTCGTTTATCAAAATTTCAGCGGACAAAAATGGCAGAGAATAGCATCGAGGAATCTCGACGCTATCAACTCAGCAGTTCCTTCACGACTTGGCCGTGAACGTCAGTCAATCGATAGTGGCGTCCCTGGAACTTGAACGTCAGCTTTTCGTGATTGACGCCCAACTGATTCAGAATCGTCGCGTGCAAATCATGCACACTCAGCGGGTTTTCGACCACATTGTATCCATAGTCATCAGTCGCACCGTACGACATGCCCCGTTTGACCCCACCGCCAGCCATCCACATCGTAAAACAGCGAGGATGGTGATCGCGACCATAATTTGCGGCTTTCAAATCGCCTTGGCAATAGACGGTGCGTCCAAACTCACCGCCCCAAACAACCAACGTATCGTCCAGCATTCCGCGGTTTCGTAAATCAGTCACCAACGCGGCAGTTGCCTGATCGGTTTCTTTGCACCTGGATCGCAATTGTTTTGGCAGCCCGCCGTGAGTGTCCCAGCCGCGATGAAACAGTTGCACGAAACGAACGCCTCGTTCGCTAAGTCGCCGAGCAATCAGAGCGTTGTGAGCGTACGTGCCGGGTTTCCGCGCGTCTTCGCCGTAGAGTTCAAACGTGCTGTTGGGTTCATCGGAAACATCGGTCAAATCGGGAACCGAAGTTTGCATTCGAAAAGCCATCTCGTACTGCGCAACTCTGGCTGCGATTTCGGGATCGCCCACTTCATCAGCGCGAAGCCGATTTAATTGCGACAGATGATCGAGTGTATCTCGCCGCAGTTTTGCGCTGAATCCAGGAGGGTTGTTCAGATACAAAACAGGATCCTTGCCACTTCGAAAACGCACGCCCTGGTGTTCCGACGGCAAGAATCCGCTGCCCCACAGACGATCGTACAAAGGTTGGCCGCCACTGCCGGACAACATGGCAACGAAGGCCGGCAGGTTTTCGTTCTCGCTTCCCAAGCCGTAGCTCATCCAAGCACCGATGCTGGGCCGGCCGGCGATTTGAAAACCCGTCTGCATGAATGTGATTGCCGGATCGTGATTGATCGCGTCGGTGTGAACCGACTTCATCACGCAAATCTCATCAACAATCTTTGCCGTGTGCGGCATCACTTCGCTAACCCAAGTCCCGCTTTCGCCATGTTGTGCAAACTTGAAAACAGACTTTGCAACCGGAAAAGAGGCTTGCCCCGATGACATCCCTGTCAGCCGCTGGTTGCCAAATACCGACGCAGGTGTTTCTTCGCCGTGAACCATTTCCAAATGCGGTTTGTAGTCGAACATGTCATGTTGCGGCGGGCCACCGGATTGGAACAGGTAGATGACGCGTTTGGCGCGAGGCGAAAAATGTGGTGTGCCGATTTTTGCCGGTGCGGCTACTGCCGAAGCAGGATTCAACAGCGACGCCAACGCAGCACCGCCGAGTGTTGATGAAGCCGACGCCAGAATGTTGCGACGGCTCAGTAAAGTTTCGTTCGTCAGTTTTTCAATCACGGGTCGTTGCCTCTTCCAAATTCAACAGGACATTCGCAAGCGCCGTCGCCGCAGCGCGCTGGACCGGGTCAAAGGCATCTCGCGATTCCGACTGACCGATCAAAACGACTTGATCGGCAAGTTCGGGTGATGCTTGGAATTCGCGTCGATAACTATTCCATGCGGCTACCAAAACGTCTCGTTCTGCATCAGCGGGTGGTCGACCCAGCAGACTTTGAAACGCAAATTCGATGCGGCCACGGTCATCGTCTGCACTTTCAAGGATCAGCTCTCCAAACTTGCGGGCCGCCTCGGCAAACGTGACATCGTTCAACAACGTCAGAGCTTGCAACGGCGTGTTGGTTTGCCGCGGTTTGACGGAACACCATTCGCGATCCGCGGTATCCAGCAGTGCCATGTTTGGCGGTGAAAGGGTCCGCTTCCAATAGGTATAGAGACTGCGTCGGTACAAGTCGTTGCCCTTGCCGAGGGTGTATTTGAAGTTGCTCGCCTCACTCCACAAACCGGCCGGTTGATAGGGATAGACGCTTGGGCCACCAACCTTTTCAACCAACAATCCGGACACCTGCAACGCTTGGTCCCGCAGCACATTTCCAGACAAACGCTTTCGCGATGACCGTGCATAAAACATGTTGCCGGGGTCGTTTTGAAGATGCTGTTTGTCCACCTTCGAACTGCGACGGTACGTGTCGCTGGTGACGATCGTTTTCAGCAACGCTTTAACGTCCCAGCCGCTATCGGCGAACTCCGACGCCAGCCAGTCCAACAGATCGGGGTGCGAAGGCAGTTCACCCTGCGAACCGAAGTCCTCGGGTGTATTGACCAGTCCGCGTCCAAAGAGCATCTGCCAATATCGGTTGACCAGCACACGAGCGGTCAGCGGATGCTTCCCATCGACTAACCACTTCGCAAACGCCAACCGATTTGCAGGCTGTTGCAGTGGCGGAAAAACCGCGGGAACGTCTGCCGGGGCGGCCTCGCCCAACTGATCGTAGACACCCCGAGTTCGCACAAACGACGGTCGCCCCTCCGGAAGATCCTGCATGATCATGGTGGTAGGAAGCGAGTCCGAAAATTTAGACAACGCCGCCTCCGCATTTCGCAACTCGGAAAGCAACTGGCGATGCTGACCAACGTCGGTGTTGTGAAGATACGCCGCTCGCATCTTCCGCTCTTGGTCGTCGCTGCGATCAGCGTTCGGCATCTGGGCAATCGTTTCGATCGACTCGGCGACCGCTAGCAAGGCGGCTTCATCCTGCGACAATGTCCGTGATGTGTAAAACCGAAGTTGATCAACTTTCCCTTTCAAATGCCCCAACGTTTTGCTGTAACCTATATTCATCGTGGCACCGTAGTCGCGATTGGCTGTGTTACTGTTGGTATTTCGAACAGCCTTTACTGGTTGCGGCACACCATCGACATAGATTTCCATCCCGCGGGCGCGCTGAGTGCCGTCGTTGGTCAGCGTGATGTGCGTCCACTTGCCGGGTTCGAAGGTTCGGGTCGTCTGTACCGCCGAGACACCTGAAATCCAGCGATGAATGATGCTCCACTGCAGACGTCCATTCACGAACTCGACCAAATTGCCCGACCGCTGCGTGGTGGTTTGTTCGTTAGAAAGAACCGTGCCCGAATCGATTTGGTCAGGCGAAATCCAGAATGCAATCGAGAACCGTCCGTTCGCGATCAAGCCTGGAACTTTGCCGACTTCAAAGTGGTTATCACCGGACATCGTCGCGACACGGCTAGTCTGATCAGGCTTGCCGACTTCACCGGCCAGAATCTTTGGAACCGACAGATTGGCCGGATCATCGTCCGGCTTGGTTGCTTCTTTGGTTTTGGCTTTCGCCTTGCCCTGTTCCTCGATCACTCGCGGATCAGGACGATCAAAACCAAAGAAATGATCAAGCCCGTCGCTGACAATCGATACCGCTTTGTCGAACGAGTCCGACGTCTCCCATGATTGCTGAGCACGGGAAATTTCAGGTTCAGCATCCGATAGTCGCTTCGCACAACGAGCAACGTTTTGCTGCAATTTACTCAATCGCTTTTGATCATCTTCGCTCGGCGTTTTGATCCATGGTTCCGAATTACCGAACTTGATCGCCCGTCCACTTTCATCAACGTCGTTAAAAAAATCGATCAGTTGGTAATACTCTCGTTGACTAAACGGGTCGTACTTGTGGTCGTGGCATCTCGCGCAGCCCACCGTTGCCGCCATCCACACGGTCGCGGTCGTGTCGACGCGATCGACGGCGTTTTCGAGCAAGAACTCATCGATCGGAATGCCTTCTTCCGAGTTGTATCGATTGTTGCGGTTGAACGCAGTCGCAATCAAATCTTGTTCACTTGGATCGGGCAACAGATCGCCAGCAAGTTGTTTGATCGTGAACTGATCGAAGGGCAGGTTGTTGTTGAAAGCATCGATCACCCAATCACGCCAACGCCACATCTCGCGTGGACCATCATTCTGGTAGCCGTCGGTGTCGGCGTACCGTGCCGCCTCGAGCCATTGCCATGCCAGGTGCTCGCCAAACCGTGGCGACTGCAAGAGACGATCGACGGCGCCTCGATACGCGTCGTCCAGGCCTTGCGTTTCGACTTCACTGGCAAATTGCTTTGACTGCTGGATCGTTGGCGGAAACCCAGTTAGATCAAGCGAAACTCGGCGCAGCAACGTGTTGGGATCAGTGGGGCCAAGAGGATCCAAGTTCGCCATTTTCAAACGGTCATACACAAACGCATCAAGCGGCGCGTGCTGGGCGAACTCGGTTGGCGGATCGGGACGCCGGATTGGTTCGAATGCCCAGTGCGACTGATACACCGCCCCTTCGGCGATCCACTGGCGAATCGTTTGCTTGTCGTCATCACTGAGCGTCAGCCCCGATTCCGGTGGCGGCATCATGACGTCGGGATCATCGCTTTCGATCCGTTTGATCGCCTCGCTATCGTCCGGACGCCCCGGCACAATCGCCGAGTAACCACCCAAGTCCTGGGCCGCCGATTCGAATTGATCTAATCGCAAACCGGCTTCGCGTGTCTTTGCATCGGGACCGTGACACTTGAAGCACGTGTCGGAAAACAGTGGGCGGATGTCACGATTGAACTGCAATTCATCAGCCCAGCCATCTGCTGCGATCACCGACGCGATCACCATCGCCACGCAAACAAACGTTGCGAGAAACCGGCCGCCGTTTTGTGAAAACATCATGAACAACTCGATTCGGTAGCCACGGGGGTGGTTCAAAGAAAGTAGCTCAGCGTCAAAGCACCGATGAATCCGGCGATCCCGATGATGGTTTCCACAACGGTCCAAGACATCAGAGTCTCTTTTTCGGTCAAACCAAAGAACTTGCTGACCAGCCAGAATCCGCTGTCGTTGACGTGGGAGAGAACGGTGGCACCCGAGGCGATTGCAATGGTAAGAAGCGCGTAATCTGAACTGGACAGTCCCGACATTCCCGGCAACAACGGCGCGATGATCGCGGCGGTCGTGACCATCGCAACGGTGGCGGAACCTTGTGCAATGCGGACCAAGGCAGAGATCAAGAATGCCAAGACAACAATGTTGATGTTCGACTGGACGATTGCTTCCGCCATCACAGTCGCCACGTTACTGTCGATCAAAATTTGCTTGAACACACCACCCGCACCGGTGACCAGGATGATGATGCCTGCGGGCGCTAACGCACTGTTGCTAAGATCCATGATCTGTTCGCGCGAGAAGCCTTGTTTCTTGGCCAAGAAGATTGCGGCAGCAAAGATCGCGATGATCAATGCCGTGAACGGGTGACCGAAGAACGCAATCAGCTTTAGCACCATGCCTTGTTCCGGCTTGTTTTCGGAAAAGCCTGTCAAATCCAATCCTGCGGCGAGGATCTCGTCACGTTGCTTGGGCGACAATGGGTCGGCGGAATCGACCGACGATACGAGCGAACCAAAAGCCGGTAATGCAGCGACCTTGTCAGCAGGCAGATCTGACGTGACCATCGTCGATCGCTTGCCGGCGTGATCGACGAATTCGATTGCATAACCATCGCCGGACTCGGCGATCGTCATTCGTGGTTGATTCACGTTGTCGATTGACGCCTCGACGGTGGACGACGCAACGACCACTCGTGTTG
>JBAUHR010001061.1:0-15098 GCA_049680385.1 Rubripirellula sp.
CCCGTTGACGACGTAGGTGTCGTCAAAATAGTCGTTGCCCCAATAGTCCGGTGCCTGCCCGACTCCGCCAGCCTTGTGATAGACACTGTGCTGGAATCCACGGTCTTCCGGGCGATAGGGATAGCAGTCGCCGAGGTGCCATTTACCGAACAATCCTGTCGCGTAACCGTTGTCACCAAAAACGTTCGCCATTGTCGTTTCGCGGCGCCGTAACATGTTGCGTCCCTGGACGGTGTGCCAAACACCAACGCGATCCGAGTAGCGGCCACTCATCAGTGCCGATCGAGTCGGAGCGCAAGTCGGATCCACATGAAAATTGTTCAGCAGGGTTCCTTGGCTGCACAGTTTGTCGATCGTCGGAGTCTTGATCGCGGGGTTGCCCGCGAACGCGACGTCACCGAAGCCCTGGTCATCGGTAATGACGACAACGACATTTGGCCGGTCCGCTTCGTCGGAATAAGCCGACGGCAAGAACACCGCTGCGAGGACCAAGGTTTGACTGAAACGTACAAAATGCATAACGAGCCTTTGGGGGAATACGGCGCTGTGGATTGAGTCGGTGTGCGTCGCGATTTGTCTAGCTGGAATAGTTGGACGCGATCAGTGCGCATTTAATTTATGTTTTAGGGGCGCCGGATTCGCAAGAATTCAGATGTTTTAGCAATTCGTGAAAGCCTTGCGACTCCAGCAACGCAGCTAACCCTAAAGTCAAATCGGGACACAGCAATTGTGGTCCGAGCCAACTAGGTTTACGGGTAGGGCCGGTTCCCACCGACCGCTTGAATCAACCGATTGGCCGTTGAGAACCGGGCCAACTTTGATCTGCTCCGAATTTTACGCGTCCGCCGCGGGGGACATTCGATAAATAGATTACGAGCACCCTCCCGCTTGTAGGCCGTACGATTTTCTAGTCGTACTCCCACAAGCGCTAACTACACCTTCCCTCTGGGAGTGCGAAATCCCAGAGATGTTTGTCAAACGTCCCAAGAAGCGGACCTTCTGGGATAGGGAATGCAAAACGACTTCCGAGACTACTTGCCGTCGTCGGCCATTTCATTCGAAGCCTGCGCTTCCATTTCTTTCAGTTTTTGCTCGTAAGCTTCGATGTCACTTACTGGCAGACCTTCGGTTACGGATGTTGTTTGTTCGTCGCCACATCCCGTTAGTGAAATCATCGCAATCGGTGACAGGAACAACATCAAAGAGCAGGTGATTTTTTTCATAGGAGATCGCATCCAATCGAATTGAAATGAAGGTAAGAAGTGAAAAACAATTTGGATCGTCAACAAACGATCTTTGGTAACGCCAACCGGAGACGCAAGCGATGCTTAACGTCTCCGGATGTTCTATCTGTCAATCGAGGAAAACTAGGTTCTAGTCTTCCAAGCTTTCCGACTCTTTCGAAGCACGAGTACCAAGTGCTCCCCAAAGACCGTAGGGGCTCTGGCTGCCGGGCGATTGAGCGCCGGTGCCACTAATCCAGATCCCGCCGGCATTGCGACTGCCAGCTTCGATCGAATCGGTGATGAACTTAACGGCTCCATCGCCCATCAAGACGTGAGCACCACCTTGGTGACGGCTCGACATGGGCGCGGGGAACGACAAGTCTTTCGCGTTGTGACGTCCACAATACAGACTGTTTGGTGGCAAGATCGTGAAACAACCAGATTGCATTTGGTTGGCATCAGCCCATTTGAAACCACGGGCGTGATCTTGGTTTGCACCACCATTGAGCCAAAATTGAGGCCGCAGTGGATCGGGGAATGCGTCACAGGCACCAGGGTTGTCACGAACCGTGGCGATCGCGGCGTTGTTTCCACCCAACGTCGAGCCATCGTTTGGCGCACTTGTCGAAACAGCACCGTCACCTAGGTCTGTCGCGATTTCACCCATTGCAATCGTATTGGACAGTCCGTCCAAAATGTCGCGGAAACGAGCCCCTGGATCGAACGGCTTGTAAAAACCACGGTGGGCAGCTCGGCAGCTTTCTTCGCGAGCAGAATTTGAACGTGCGTTGTTCCATGGTCCGAAACGCGTGTGATAGGTGCTGTCGCCCAGGCAGGCCGCATAGTTGGTTCGGCCAAGAGCAGGCAAGCCACGACCTGGGTCACTAGGACAGCGGTAACCCGGAATTTCGTATGTCCAAGGGATGTACTGGATCGTGCCTGGTGTTGGTCCCATCGGTGCCCAAGGGTTGGTAGGTGTACCGACAGCAGCCCCAGTGTCACCGTCCGACCTGGTCGCGTTGGGATTCGAAATTTGCTCCCAAATCGCTTGTTGTTCAAGGAATGGCAACATCCCAACGAGCGTACTCAGACGTCGGTTGTTGACATTTTGTGTCGGGCCAGTGCTTTCTTGCCAGTACGCTGTTGCAGCACTGGGAGTAGCGGACGTCCCGGAACCTTGCGGCGGGATACGTTTGTACGCCGAGTGGTAGTTGTGCATGGCCAGGCCAAGCTGCTTGAAATTATTGCTGCAACTCATTCGGCGAGCCGCTTCGCGGGCAGCTTGTACGGCTGGCAACAACAGACCCACCAGAACGCCGATGATGGCGATCACGACGAGAAGCTCGACCAACGTGAAACCACGTCGTAGTCTCGGAGAACTCATAAAATACCTCGATCAGAAAGGGAACAATTACGCTTGAGTCGCCAAACGGCTACTCTCATTTCGCTACGCTAAATTCGTTAAACAAACTTATTCACTACACAAATTTGCGGTGTCTCATGCGGAAGCTACTTCTGTGTCGGATCAACGATGACATCGACAGAAAAACCAAATCGCAGGCCGCAAACGAGTCTGCTGGTGGTCGCATCTGAAATCCCCGACTAAAGTGGAAGTTCAGGGGTAAAAAAGGAAAACAGAAACCATTGCCTTGCCGGAAATCCCCTCTAGTGGTGGTTTCGCGGGTCGAAGGTTCAGCGCCCTAGCAGGCTATTACTGCTGCTAATTTTACCCTTTCGAAAAATCCTGTCTGTCGTCTGTTTGGATGACACGGCCCAGATTTTCGTAGATATAACGGGGTGATGGATCGATCCCACGTACGAGTAATAGCGTTTATCCTGCTGCTGATGCCGCTTCGCTGCCTCAGCGACGTTGCTACAACCGGCAGCGAGCCGGGAAATCAATCGGGCAATGGTCCGAATGCTCCGACGCAGATTGCTGACCTGAGTCGGCGACTGAGCCAGCTTTCGTTATCCGAGTTGCAAGAGCATCTGATTTCGATCGATGCCCAACTTCGTTGGCTCGCGCCCTACAGTCTGCGCAGCGGAGTCGGCGTGATTGGTTTTCGTTCGGCTTGGAGGGGCGCCGCCGATCGGCAGGAATGGATCGAAGTCGCACTTGGCGACAGCGTTCCCATTGACGAAATCGTCCTGGTGCCAACGCTTTGGCGCGACTCTATCAAAGGATTTCGTTCAGACGGATTTCCGCGATCGATTCGAGTGCTCGCAGGCACTGACGACGATCGCCAAGGAAAGGTTGTTGCCACCTATGACGTTAGCGACAAAATTGAGCCAAGGACTGGGCCGCTTGTCGTGTCTATGGAACCGACCCTCGCGTCTTGGGTGCGGATTGAAGCGACAAAGTTGTCCAAGCGGGCGTTCGACAACAAAGAAATTTTTCAACTCGCCGAAGTCCTCGTGTTTAGCGACATGCAGAACGTTGCGCTTCGCCAATCCGTGACGACGAGCTCTCATTCCGACGACCGAGTCGGTGCGTGGGATTCGACTTACTTGGTCGATGGCTTGACGCCCTACTTGATGGATTCTGCGCAAGGCAGCCAAAGCCTTGCCTACGTCAGTCGGTTTGGCGAGCAGCCTGTGTTGTCTGTCGATCTTGGATCCGAATATCCCATTTCCGGCATCCACTTGCACGCCGTCGACCAAGACGACACCGTCCCCCAGGCGCATGCCGGAGACCTCGGGATCCCAAATCGGTTGTTGATCGAAGGCGCTTCCGACAAAGACTTTACCGACGCCAAGACGCTGTTGGATTATCAGCGAACCAACGTCAACGACATCGGACCGACGATGATGTGGCGAGTGCCCGAAACGAAATGCCGATTTGTTCGACTGAGCGCGATAAAACCGAGCGTCTCGGGTCTCAACGTGTCCCAAGATATCCGCATCGGGTTCGCCGAAATTGAGCTATTCGCCAAAGGAGAAAACGTCGCCCGCGACAAACGCGCCTTCGCGAACTCGATGCCCAAACCAGGTGATCGTTCACTGCGTGCGTTGACCGATGGCAGAAACTTGTTCGGCGACATACCGCCGCTCCGCACGTGGATAAATCAACTGGCCAAGCGGCATGATTTAGAGGGCATGCGTCCGCTTGTCGTTGCTGAATTGAATCAACGCTACGCCCGGCAAAGGGCTCAATTGACCTGGGTCACATGGCTGGCTGCGTTTCTCGCGTTTGGCATTGGCGTAACGTTTTTGCTGGACCGCATCGTTCGCATGCGACAGTTGGCCGAACTGCGCAGCCGGTTCGCCGCCGATCTTCACGACGAACTCGGTGCAGACTTGCACGTGATTTCCTTGCTGAGTGATCTGTCGCGTGGAGCGATCGATAATCCCCAGAAACACGAATCACTTCATCAACGTATTCGTATCATGACACAGCGGTCCAGTGATGCGGTACGGTATTGCACCAACATGCTAGAGGCGAAAGAACTTTACGGCGACTTGCTCGAAGACATGCAAAGATCAACCGACCGAATCATGGCTGACTTTGAGGGCGAGTTGTCGTTTGATGGTGACGCCGCTGTCTTGCGTGGACTAAAACCTCGCACACGCGCCGACCTGTTTTTGTTCTACAAAGAGTGCTTGGTCAATATCAGCCGCCACAGTGACGGCACGCATTTCGACGCTCGCTTGACCGTGCATGGAAACGAGATCAGCTTGACCGTCCGCGACGATGGTCGCGGACTAGACAGCGACCAACGCAGCGCCGTTCCATCGTCGCTGAAACGGCGAGCAAAATTACTTGGTGCCGACGCCGAAGTTCAGTCGTCGGAAAGCGATGGAACAACGATCTCGTTGAAAATGAAAACTCGAAAATGGAGATTTCGCAAATAGCGATCATCCGATGGACAAGACAATCAATGTGATGCTAGTCGAGGACCACCCCGAGTATCGTGACGTCATCGATCTCGCGCTGAAGGACGAAGCGGATATCGAACTGATTAACCAAGTCGGTTCGTCTGAGCGAGCGCTGCGGATCCTGCAAGATGGTCCGCGGTCAAAGATGCCCGATCTGATTTTGCTTGACCTGAATTTGCCAGGAAAGTCTGGCTTGGATTCTTTGCCAATTTTTCGGTCGATCAGGCCGAACATTAAGATCATCGTCCTTTCGCAGTCCAACAAGGAAGCCGATGTCGTCCGAGCCATCCAACTTGGCGCGTCGGGTTACCTACTGAAGTCTTCGACGGTCGAGCAAATCCTTGATGCCATCCGAACGGTGGCCGGTGGTGGTGCCGTGCTTGACAGCAGTATCGCCAAATTCATTCTCAACACGTTGCAGACAAAGGTGCCGCGTGACGAAATCGAAGACGCACTATCGGATCGCGAACTCGAAATCCTATCCTTGCTCGGCGAAGGACTCGTCAAGAAAGAAATAGCCCTCAAGTTGCAGATCAGCATCAGCACAGTAGCCACCTACATCCGCCGAATCTACGAGAAGTTGGATGTTCAAAACGCGCCCGCTGCGATCACTCAAGCCTACCGCGCCGGCATCCTGCCTCACCAACCATCCGCCGACCCTGACGACGAGCAATCGGTCCCGTAACATCCAGTTTTTATCGACCCGTTTGCTAGACCGTGATCCGGTTGACGCTGCGCGTCTATTTCGGCAAACCGCGAATCCCCAACCGTCGCTATTGCTTGGGAAGTCGGTTGAGTGTGTAGTAAGCACGCGAGTGTAGAAGTGGTTGATCGTTGCTATCTCGCACGCCCGATGCATTGAGTTCGTGTACAAAATGACGTTTCAAACCGTCAACGAGTAATCGAACCGTAACACCATCCGCTTGAACCTCGGCGGAACGGACGGCTAGGCCGCGTTGTTGAATCTCGTCGCTTCCGTAGGTCGAATGGTAGTTGTACGTGTAGCGTTGGAACTGATACGACGCGGGATCGGAAGCTGATTTCGGATCAACCGGCCGCGTGAACGTCAACTCGAAACCGTCCGACTTGACTCGCATCGCCTGTATCTCGAACGGGGTCTTGCCGGTCCAGACCAATCGCTCAAGCCCATACGACGCGGTCCCCAAACTGCTCCATCCGCGGTTGGTCAGCCCCGCAAACACGCTGCCATCGCGACCTTGCATCAATCGCAACACCGCGCTGGCCATGCCAGACCGGAACGGAAAACAAGCCCCTTGATATTCGCCGTCGATCTTTTCCAAGAACACGCGATTGATTCCAGCTTGCGTGAACTCGCCGACAAATAGTTGGCCGGCGAACGGACCGAACTTGCCACCACTCGAGTCCAACATGATGTCGGTCGCTGACTGGCCCATTTTCTTGTACGGAAACCAAACAGCCGGCGGTTTCAGTTGTGGGAATTGCTTGAGCGCATCCGGAAACGGCAAACCGTTGGGCACGTTCTTGACGTCTTGAATCGTCGATCCGGGGGCATCCATCGAAGCAAGTGATTCAGGATGATGAAAGAACGCGCCGGTACGCATGTGATGCAGTGCGCCAGCGGCAACCCAATTGCCTTGCTGATCGGTATAGAACATGTCACCGTCCGCGTTGGCTCCCAAACCGCTGGGCGACCGCATGCCAGCGCAAACCGGAATCAGATCCCCCGCTTCACTGACCTGCATTCCCCAGCCGCGCCATAGTCCTTGACGATATCCCAGCGACGATTGGCGAGTTCGTTTTAACAAGTCGCCCTTCAATCCCATCCCGATGTTCAGCGTTAACCAAAGCTTGCCCTCACCATCGACTTTGGGTCCGTAAGCGTATTCGTGATAGTGGCCCGTCACGCCCCATCCTTTCGCCACGGTTAAGTATTCGTCGGCAACGTCGTCGCCGACCGTGTCACGAAGCTGCGTCAATTCACTGCGTTGGACCGTCAAGAAACTGTCGCCGCGGCGCAACAAACCGAGCGGTTCATGCAGTGCCGACGCAAACCGATGATAGGTTACTTGGGCCGGGGGATCATCGTACACGCCACCAAGAATCCAGACCTCGCCCTTTCGTATCGACACCGCAATTCGATCGCGATCGTAAGGTGCCATTCCGCTGATTTCCAACGCCGGTCCGTCATCACCAGGACGCCAGTTCGCGGCTCGTGAATCGGAATTCGTTTGGCTGGTCGCGACCGAGATGATTCGGTAGTAATCCGACTCGTCGTCAGCCACGACCAACGACGACGGCACGATCAGAAACAAAAGCAGTGACGCAAAAGAAAATGCGTGGATTGAATTTACCATGAGTAGCTTGCCTCGAACGTCGTCGCCGATGGAATGTCGATCAGGTACACGACTCTTTGCGGGCCGCTGCCGGATGGGTCCCGGCCCGAAATCACCGTGGCTGCGTCTGCCGGAAGCCGATCGACGTACACGGTCAATCCTTTGTCGTTGACAAACCGATTGCCCTCCATCGCGTCGACGGTCTTGCCGGCCAAAGGAGAAAAAGCGATCCGATTCGACGAGTTTGGATCTGGCAGAAATCGCCAAGTTCTCTGCAATGAACCGTCTTTCATCGCCACAATCTGTTCCTCGATGGCAATGTCGCCAACGCGATACAGGAACGTCGGAACACCGTCGGAATCGAGCCGATAACCACCAAAGCGGTGTTGGGCCGGTACCAATTCGAAATCGTTGCCGTTTGCATCAGCACGGCCAACTCCCCAAAACACGTTTTCGTTTGGAAACTCAATCAACGAGATTCCGAGGGGGGCTGCGGGGGGAGCAAAGCGGACGAACCAGGTCCCTTGCGCATCCAGGAACTTGCCACGCCAAGCCGTAGCCAAGCGAACCTGATCAGCGTCAAATGCATAGTGAACGCCCTGCGGATTGCCCACTGCGATCGCATGCTCGCCAGCCGTTTCCATGAATGTTCGCAACAAGATCGGCCGATCTTTCGGAACCAATTCGTAGTTCTGCGCTCGGGCCTGCTGGATCCGCTGTGGCAATGAGTGTTTCGGAACGTCTTGCAAGTAAGACCACATCGCTGCGATCTGCCGATCGGGATCGCCACCAAGCAATTTCTGGTCTTGAGCCTTTCCGTCAGCGAAAAAGTTTGGCATTCGCGTTCGCGATTTCAACGAACCCGGATCGTGCAAAAAAGCGTCGAACCAGTCGCGGTTGACGCGACCGGTGACACCCGACAAATCGACTCCGACCACGGCAGGCATCGAGACACCATCAAACGAATGACACTGTATGCAACCAATGTCCATCAGTGTCCGGCCAGCTTCGACAACCACTTTGCTCGGTTGTTTCGAATCAATCGCCGCAGTGTGCGGCAACTTCCGGCGCCCATCGACATCCGTCATCCAATTCGGCAGATCCGCGACGTGGTCGGCACCAAACTTAGGCATGCGGATCGTCATGTGCGGTCGGATGTCGGCGTTGTTGCCCGCCAAAACTTTGGTCATCCAAGTGGGAGTGATTTTGCGACCTGCGCCGGTCAGGTCAGGTGGTAAACGGCCCTCATCGCCAAGGTCAATGTTGCCGACTGACTGGAAGTAGTCTTTGCGACGACGACCAACGCCGCCCAACTCGTCGCGAACATGGCAAGCGTAGCAATTCAACTGCATCATCCGATGCTGAAGTCGGTCGACCGCCGACGCCGGAGTCCGCGAATTGGTTGCCGCAAGGGCCGTAGCGATGGCACTGCGTTGGAAATCGTCGAGCGAATAGGCTGGCCCTTTGGCGTGACGTGCTTGCAAACAGCCACCGGAGTCGTCGCGGCGAAGCGCAGCAAGAGCCGGTCGTTTCGGTGCGTCAGAATCGACACTCAGACCACCGACTTTGTGGCAAGCAGCGCATCCAAACCGCTCGAACGCTTGACGTCCGAGTTCGGCATTCCCCGTTATCGTTTGGTCCTGTACCGCATCCGACTCGGGTGCCGTTCGGTCGATCAAATAGCTGGCCAAGTCTGCGGCTTCGACTGGCGTCAACTTCAAATTCGGCATCCGGCTGCCTGGCCGGTCATGCTTGGGTTCCAACAAAAAGAACGTCAAACCTTGCGGCGTATATTTGGTTGCCAAGTCCGAATGTGGGACTGAGGGGATTGGCCGGGCGGCCGCGGACAAACCAAGGTCTTCGATTTCGTCAGCACTGAGTTGGTCGATCATCTGATCGATCGGGGAACGCGCGGGGCCGGTCACCTCAAAATCATCGCCGGGCTCGTGACAGGCAACGCAGCCGATCGTGCGGTACAGCGTCCTTCCCGCCGCAACATTGCCGCGATTCCAAAACTCCGACGGAACCGGAACGGCACCGGTTGCTTTGACCTCTGGAAAGCTCGCCTGCTGTGTGGCTAGAAACGCAGCAATGTCGTTGGCAACCGTCTTTCGCTGTTCCGCGTTCAATGCACCGAGTACATCTGGCATCGTTGTCTCGGGATGGACGCTACTGGGACTAGCCACGTACTCCCGAACCCAGGATGCAGTTAGCCGGCCTCCTGCACTGCGCAGCGACGGACCGCCTTTCGGCGATAGCATCGCATGGTCGCTGTGGTGACACTGGGTGCAGTTGAGTTCTGTGATCAACAACCGTCCGGCTTCGATCTGGCTGATTTCATCGTGACGCGCGAAACGCTCAAATGCCGCAACGAAAGCAACATCATCGGCAAACGAATCAACGTGCATCCCCGCGAAAGCGATTGCCAAACCAATCCAGGTTAGGGCACGACAACCTTCATTGATTCGAATCATCGGTTACCGGACTGTTTTTCGGACCTGGCTTGCACCAACATTTCGATCCACGGACCAATGTAAAATCCGTTGTCGCGATACGTTCGTCCGCTAACCAAATTGCCGTCGATCACGCACGCTTCGTCAACATAGATGCCGCCGCAGACTTCCAAATCGAATTGGCATTTTGCCACGGTGGCCATCCGGCGACCGGACACACACCCCGCATACGCAGGAATCTCGATTCCGTGACAGACACTTGCGATCGGTTTCCCAGCATCGAAGAAGTGTTTGGTGATCCGAACCAAGTTCTCGTCGTAGCGGATGTATTCCGGCGCTCGTCCGCCAGAAAAGAAAATCCCAGCGTATTCGTCTTCGTTGACGTCGGCAAACGGGACATCACAATCCAGCGTGTAGCCTTCCCATTCCTTGGTGATCGTCCACCCAAGTTTGATCTCGTGCAAAACCAATTGGTAGAGACGTTTCTCGGGAGCAATCACAACTGGCTGAAAACCAGCTTCCTGTAATCGATAATACGGATACATCGTGTCGAGCAGTTCGGTTGCGTCACCGATTACGATCAAAACTTTTTCCAACAGTCGATTCCTAGTTATTGAGTTTGGTTAATGAGTATGAATGGTTTCGCTGTAAACAAGATGGCCCGTATAGCCGTCGTGCCAGCGAATGATGACGTGAGGACGATCGTAGGCGACGAACTGATATCCGCCACCAGGCGATCCAGCTCTCAACACGTTGTTGATCTGCACGATGCCGTAGTACGTGTTCCGTATTTGTTGATACGGCAAGTTGTTCGGGAATTCTGACAGCCAGCGGATATCGACTTCCCGCCCCATGCTGGACCATTTCCCGCTGTTCGGCGGATTGCCAAGCGTCCCGATCGGATGTCCTGTTGAACCGAGCGGGCCACACATCATCTCCCACACGTTGTCTGAAATTTTGACCGACGCCGAAGCGTGAACATCGCCGGTAAAGATGACGACCGGTTGTTTGACTGCATCGAGTCGGTCCAGCAATTCTTGACGCTCGGCAAGAAACGACGGAAACCCATCGCCCTTGTCGTCGGTGTCGTCGCCGCCAACGTGAGCGGCTGTGTGGTAGATCATCCATGGATCAGGTGAAATCAGAAAAATGAAGTCAGCGTCGGTGTTTTCGACGCCGTCGAGCAACCACTTTTTCTGAGTCTCGCCCAAAATGAACAAGCTAGGGTCACGGCGATCTTTTGCGTTACGGTCAGAGCGTTCACCTCGCGTATCCAACGCAAAGAAATGACTGTTGCCGACGCGATAGTCATAGTAGTGATGCGTTCCGATGCTGTAGTCGACTTGTTCGTCTGCCTTTGCCGGCGGAGTGATTTCCAGACGCGTTGCATCGACGACGCGTTTTAGACCGTATACGCCCGCGTTCTTGGGCGCGTCCGGCCGTCGCGGCACGATTTTGACGCCGCGTGTGTAATTTCCCAGATGAACCGTGCTGACTTGATTGGTCGACAAGTCGGTAAAGTCAGCATCGGGATCGTGCAATGTCGTGTCGCCACGTTTTACTTCGCCACGTCCCAATCGGATACGTCCACGCTGAGCACCGGTTGGATTGGCCCATCCCAAGTAGTCTTCGTAGGCCTTCAAGCCGACGTCGCGGATCAAATGCCGACCCTCGCCCAAACCGATCTGTCCGCAGCCGTGGATGTCCCAACCTACGTCGTGGTCGTCGAACGTGAACATCGCAGGAATACGTCGAAACAGATTCGCAAAGGAACGGCCTCGGCTGAAGTACAGTTTGTAGTTGTCACGCACACCACCAATCGTTCCATCACGCATTTCTTCATAGATGACGTCACCGTTGACGATGCCAAAGGAGACTTCATCGGCGTGATGCCGCCGGATGGAATCATACGCAGGCGTGTTGACGTACTGGCCACCACTGTTGTCGGGTGCCTGCGAGGCGCAGTGACCGATCGCGAACGACAGGTTGAATGAACCGGATGGATTGTTGACAGCGTCAACGGCGGTGGTTGCATCCGGCAGCGTCCGAAACGAAGGCCATTGGTCGGCGAAGTCAGCTCGCAGATCGGCAGTCTGTCCGTTGACCTCGATCGCATAAAAGTACTCGATGCCGGCTTCGAGCGATTCGATCTCGACGACGCCGGTCAAGTCTCGGTCACCACTGGTTCGTCCGTCGACGGTCTTCCAGTTATCACTGGGCGGAAGCGATTTGCCGTAACGCACGCGAAACGATTCGGGTTGTTTGGTGCGGACCCAAACGCGAACCGAATGCGATGTCGGATTTCCCAACAACGGACCATGACTCAGCCCGCTGGCTGCGTACGGCAAAACGTCGCCTGAAATTGGATCCGGCCAGCGCCGGTGCTGCGCGTTGGCGACACCGTCGCAACAGACGGTCGCAAGCACAATCGCGGCAACGAACCAGTGAAACGGCTTAACCATTCAAACACTCATCCAAATAGGCGCGACCGCGGTTGACTTCGGCAGTCACCAAATCGGTCGTCTCTAAGATTGGCACTCCGCGCGGCACCGGATGCATGAAGACCTCGGTGGGGCCCGAAAAATTGATTTGCCGCAGGGCGTCGACCAACGGCGCAAAATCTAGACTGCCTCGACCAGGCATCTGCAAAAGCTCTTGTTCCTTGGGCAATTTCTTGACCGATCCCATCCCGTGTTGCCACGCGTAAAAGACGCCAAGCCGCGGACCAAGATCTCGAATCAGCTTGGCAATCGCTTGTGAGTTCTGGGCCAGATGGTATGGCGCTAACGCGATGCCCAAATTGGGATGATCGCAAAGTTCGACCAGCCATTTCATCGAATCGGGGCTTTCGATCAAGTTGTTGCCATGGTTCTCGATCGCGATCGTGACGTTGCACTGGGCGGCTAGTTCAAGGTGCGGTTTCATCTGTTCGGCGAACTTGCCAACTGCCGCTTTCAAGTCTTTTCCCTTCAATTGCTTGGGGCCTTTTCCACCCGTCACAATCAGCGGACATGCAAAACGTTGTGCGAATGGCAGCTCGTCCTTCAAGCCAAACGGCCCAAGCTTGTATTGGGTCAAACAGCCAACCTTGACGTCATGCGTCTTTAGCAATTCGGCAAACGCATCTTCACCCATTTCGTCAATCTGTTCACGTTGGTTGCCGTGAACCATTGGCCAAATGTCGATACTGGACGAACCCGACTTTGCCACCTCTGGCAAGATCGCGGCCAAATCAGAATAGCCGTACAGGCAACTTGCCAGCGAATAGTTCAAGCGGAACTTTTCACTGGCAGCGTCGCCTTTGACTTGGCGACCGAGCCCGACCCAGGCAGCCGCGGCTATCGCACTGAAATCGCGTCGACTGATTCGGTTGGCGGGGAAAGCAATTGGTTGACGCATGTGATAGAAGGCCAATGAGAAACAAATTGATTGCGAAAAGCGATACGCGTTTACGCGGTCATGATATTCTTCACGACTCGTCCATGCACATCGGTCAAACGAAAGTCGCGGCCCGCGTAGGGATAGGTCAGTCGTTCATGGTCGACGCCCAGCAAATGCAGGATCGTGGCGTGCAAGTCGTGCATGTGGACTCGATCGATCGCGGCATAGTAGCCGTACTCGTCAGTTTCGCCGTATGTGATTCCACCGCGAACGCCGCCACCGCCAAGCACCATGCTGAAGCCTTGCGGGTTGTGGTCGCGTCCGTCTTTGCCTTGGACCACCGGCGTGCGTCCAAACTCGCCGCCCCAAACAATCAAAGTATCATCCCACAATCCGCGTGCTTTAAGATCGGCGATCAGTCCTGCGATCGGCCGATCCGTCGCCAGAGCGTTCTTTGAGTGACCCGCCTTCAGCCCACCGTGCTGGTCCCAGACTTGGCCACTGCTAACGCTGACGAAACGCACACCGGATTCGACCAATCGACGTGCCATCAAACAACTGCGACCGTATTGGTCGGTAGCTTTTTCGCCGATGCCGTACCGTTTCTTGGTGGCCGCAGTTTCCGCCGACAAATCCATGATCTCCGGTGCAGTGCCCCGCATCCGCCGCGCCAGATCAACCGCCTCAATCGCTCCTTCGACTTCGCGGTCGTGACCAATGCGAGCCGCATGGCGATGGTTAAGCTGATTCACCAAATCGAACTGGTGTGATTGCGAGTCTTCCAAATAGGCGACTTTACCAGTCCCCAGCGAGCCGTTTTTTCCAATCGCTGTCGCTTGGTGCTTGGCGGGCAAGAACGCGGCCCCATAATTGCGTGGGCCGCCGTGCGCGGTTGCCGGACCGATGGCGACGTGAGCCGGCAAATCGGGATGAGCCGATCCGAGCGCATAGCTGATCCAGGCGCCGACGCTTGGCCGCACAAAGTTGTCACTGCCCGTGTTGACCATCCCAACGGCTTGACCGTGCGATTGGCCGCGGGTGTGCATCGATCGAACCACACACAGCGAATCGAGATGGCGGCACATCTCCGGCAACAAATCACTGCCCCAAAGCCCAGCTTCGCCATGCTGAGAAAAATTCCATGGACCTTTCATGATCGTCGGCTTGGCATCAATTTGCTGTGTCGGCAACGCAAAGGGAAGTGCTTTGCCGTCTTCGCGTGCCAGCCGAGGCTTATAATCAAACGTGTCCACATGGCTCGGTCCACCGTGCATGAACAAAAAGATCACGCGTTTGGCTCGCGGCCGATGGTGCAGTCGCGATGCGCCGCCGGTCTCCGACGTGCCACCCGCCCACGTGACATTCGGGCTTGATGCAGTCACCGCAAGCGATCCGAGTGTCATCGCGGTCGACGTCATCAGTTCGCGACGGCCGATTCGATTGAGTGCAAACATGATTGTTACTGACCTATTCCAAGATTCTGAATTCGGTTCCTGCGAACATCGCCGCAATCCACTGTTGCCAACGTGCGTTGTCGTCGGGCATCGCCTTGGCCGTTTCACTTTCAAGCCATCGATGCACTAGTTCGTAGTCTTCGCCCGACGGCGTGCGTTGCAGAACACGATCGTAGACCCACTGGACGCGTTCACTTTCGTTTTCGACTTCGGCAAACAGTCGCGTCGCGGTTTGCCGAGCCCACTGGCGCACCTCGCTACTGCCCAGCAACGCCAGCGCCTGGGCGGGCACGTTCGTTGTCGGTCGTTTGCCCACCAACAGGTCGGCGTCCGCGACGTCCAGCGCGGCCAGCAACGCCGGAATCTCTCCGCGGATAATCGGCAGATAGACAG
>JBAUHR010001062.1:0-5821 GCA_049680385.1 Rubripirellula sp.
GTCAACGGCAGCGCCACCGAACCGGTGTTGCCCAGACGTGGGAAAGTTGCGCTGTCGTTTTCGGTTGGCAACCCCATAGCTTCTAGCATCGCGACGCGGTGGCGGGCGCCGACTTGGTGACAGACCGTGCGATCGATTTCTGCTCGGCTGAATCCACCTGTTTCGATCAGTTGCTCAAACGCTTCTGCGCCCGTGGCGATACCCTCGGCCATCAAACGTTCAGAATCGGTGTCCATCAGTGGTGCCATGTCTGCGCCGGCTGTGTCATGGTTGCTGCGACAGAGGTCATGGAACAGAGTTCGCGACTGGGCGATGGCGGCATCGATTGTCGTTCCGCTGTTGGACAGCCGACGATGAGTCAGCAGCCAGGCACAACTGCCCGATCCGATTGTCAGCGACGCAAACGCCGGTTTGACGGTTTTGCGATTGATCGTTTCATCAGCGTTTAAGGTCGCGATCGTTTGTTCAAGCAGCGGACGACTGTTTTCGGTGCCCACGACAATTCCGGCGTCGATGGCGCCGGCTTCGATCATCGACGCGATTTGGACGGCACCGTTGATCAAGCCCAGGCAGGCATTCGAAACGTCGTAGACCCAGCATCGGCTGGGTAGATCGACACCATGGTGAACCCGCGACGCGGTTGCGGGCTCTAGAAAGTCGCGACAGACACTGGCGTGAATCAGGCATCCGATTCGACCACGGTCAAACCCTGCAGCCTCGATGGCATGGTTCGCACTTCGGATGCTCGGGCCGCTGGGCATCGTGCCTGGCTGCCAAACACGCCTTTCGGCGATGCCGCTCATCATTTCCAAGCGTCCTTCGGGCAGCTTTAACCGGCTGTAGAGCGGATTCAAGCGAGTCTCGATTGCAGAGCTTGTCCACGTTTCTTCGGGAATTTCCGCACCGATGGACTCGAGGCAGACGTTGGCAAATCGCACGCGTTGACCTAAGTGTTTTGAGGCATTGTTGTTGCAGCGATTGTACCGGTTTCGACCGCTCGCAAACAGCGACCGAACACGGGCTTTTGCTAGCATCGTTTTTGATTGCTAGCACGACGGGTAGTGCTAGCTTGGGAGTGTTTTTGGAATATGTAGGAACTGTTTGGTTGCCGGGAATTCGCTTTGTAATCTCACGCCCACCAAGGACGAGGCCACGTCACCTCGCCCACCCAGCCCAAGGAGTAAAGTTTCACGCGTCCGAGTAAGCCATCGAAAGCTGCTCTCTTTTCTATTGTGGAATCCTTGGCACGCCCGCCGACAGAGGCGCCTGGAACCCGAGATTGCGAGACTTTTCGAATTAGCGAATCGCGTGTGTGCTGCTGTATTTCGTTATTTGGGTTGGTGGATGCAATACGATTTTGCATCACAATTTCTATTCGCTGGATTCGAGAAGGAACTTTCGGATGTCGAATAAACCACTTATCGGAATGAATGCCGATTTTCGTGCTGCTGCCCGTAACGTACCGGCCTACGGCTACATCGCAGCCGGCTATTTCCAGTCAATTCTGGCTGCTGGCGGCATTCCAGTGGTGATTCCACCTATGGACGATCCGGCCTCGGTAGCACGAGTGTTGGATTCTCTTCACGGATTCGTGATGATCGGCGGAGCCGATCTTGACCCACGAAACGATGGATTCATGTTGCATCCCAGCGTGCGTCCCCTTGATCCCGTTCGCGAAACGAGTGATCGGTTGCTGATGGCGGACATCGCCGAGCGACGCATGCCTGTGCTTGGAATTGGCACCGGGATGCAACTTCTGAATGTTCAACAGGGCGGCAATCTCTTTCTTCACATCAAGGAAGACCTTCCGAACGCTGTTCCACACCATGACCCTCATGACCCGAATCACCGCCACACGTTGGATGTCGTCAGCGATTCGTTGATTGGGCGAGTTTACGGCGACGGCGAAATTCGTGTTAGCAGTCGTCACCACATGGCAATTGACGAAGTTGCACCTGGTTTCCGCATCACGGCGCGTTGTCCCGATGGTGTGATCGAGGCCATTGAAAGCGAAATGATGGACTGGTTCGCACTCGGTACTCAATTCCATCCTGAATGTGGTGCCGCATCGGCACTGGACGTTCGGATTTTCGAAGAATTTGTGGCCGGCGTTTTGGAACGGTCCGAGCAAGACTTGCGTTTGGTGGCTTAGTCAAACTTGATGGAACTCTCTCTCGCTGAGGAGAAACGGGCTGCATGGATGTAGCCCATGCCTACTCGACAGTTGAGACTCGATCACCGTTTTTGATTTGTCTGCGTACGGATACGCGTGACTCCTGTGGGGTCAAGCCACGCATGATGCATCGGCAAGACAATGAAGCAGCGATGAAAAGGTCGGCGGTCACGGACGATCAAGGTTCAACGCAAGAAGCAAACGAATCACAACTACCGAATTGGCATTCCTAGTCATGGTTGACTAGAGGCCGGACGCGCCGCGAGTCGAAGCGCGTCCGGCCTTTTTTCGTAGACTTGCAGGCAGCAGGACGCGGAAAACAGGCAAACTGTTGGCGAGATTCGCTGTACATTCGCTGTACACTCGCCGAGTAATTCGTGCTGCGGTCGGACGCCTAGGCACGCACCAGCGTTCGGAACGCTTCGTTCAGCTTTGTCGTGATTGGGCCTGGCTTGCCGTCGCCGATCGTGCGACCGTCTAGCTTGACCGCAGCGATCACTTCGGCCGCGCTGCCGGTCAAGAAACACTCGTCCGCAATGAAGATGTCGTGACGCGTCATCGCGCACTCGGACGTTTCAATCCCTGCCTCAACCGCCAGCTCGAGAACCGCGTTGCGGGTGATGCCCTCTAGGATTCCCGCGTCGATCGGTGGCGTCGACAACTTGCCGTTCTTGACGATGAAGATATTGTCACCGGTACACTCAGCCACTTCGCCCTTGATGTTCAACATCAACGCCTCGACACAGCCCGCTCGCAGGCCCTCCATCTTGGCCATGATATTGTTCAAGTAGTTAAGCGACTTGACGCGTGGGCTTAGAGCCGCCGGATGATTGCGAATCGTCGACGCCGTGACCAATTCCAAACCATTGGTGTACATCTCGTCCGGATACAGCGAGATCTTGTCGGCGATGATGATGACCTGCGGATTGCTGCACTTGTACGGGTCTAAACCCAACGGGCCGCTGCCGCGGGTAACGATCAGACGAATGTATCCGTCCACCAAGTTATTCTTTTTGACGCACTCATCCACGTCGGCGGCAAGCTGTTCGATCGTCATGCCAATCGGCAACGCAATCGCGAGCGCCGATTCCCACAGCCGAATCAAATGTTCCTGCAATCGGAAAACTTTGCCGCTGTAGATCCGCATGCCTTCGAAGATGCCGTCGCCGTACAACAAGCCGTGATCGTAAACGCTGACCTTGGCGTTCTCTCGCGAGAAGTACTCACCGTTGATGTAGATCTGTTGGCTCATGGAAAACTAAAACGGGCAAGAGGAACGTAAGTGCAAAAGAATCAATCGATGTCGGCGGCTGTGACCGCACTGACGACCGAAGCGTCAAAGTAGTTGATCGACATGCCGGCATCGACCACGATCGACTGGGCGGTGATGCCGCTACTGCGCGGGCTCAGCAGAAAGACAGCGGTCGAAGCGACTTCATCGGTCTCGACCGCTCGCCCGCGAGGTATCACTTTTTCGGCGTACAGGTACGAGTCGACATAGCCGGGGATCCCAGCCGACGCGCTAGTTTTTAACAGCCCCGCAGCAACGCTGTTAAATCGCACTTCGCTGAATCGGCTGAACGACTTCGTCAAGAACGCAAGCGACGACTCAAGAGCCGCCTTGATCGGTGCCATGAACCCGTAGCTCTCGCTGGCCATTCGCGTTGTGCTGATGCCAATCGTGACCACCGATGCATCGCGATCAAAGATCTCTTTCAATGAATTGCAAACGTTTGTCAGCGAGTACGCCGAGATATCGATCGCCTGCAAGAACTGAGTGCGTGTGGTTTCGTGAAACGGGCGGATGCCATCGGGATAGTCCGCGAACGCTATCGAGTGAACCAGCCCAGCCAATCGAGTTCCGTCGGAGGAGAGCGTGTTTGCCAACGCGTCAATTTCGGTTTGCTTTTCAACATCGCAAACGATGATGCGTCGGCCGGCAAGCAGCTTTTCCAGGCTTGCTTTTCGCGATTCGCTGCGGACGCTGTAGATCACGTTGACACCGGTGCTTTCCAATATCTTGGCGATCCGAAATGCGACGCTCTTCTTGTTAGCGACGCCCATCACCAAAACGGTCTTGCCCGACAGACCCAAAAAATCGAAGGCAGGTTCACTTGGATTCACGATGCCGATCCCTCCGGTTTGGCGGCGGGGCTGGACATGCTGCAGCAAAAATCCAGCCGGGTGGCCAGTTTGCCGCCGATCGTCAATTTGCCGGTCATGTAAAACGCGTTGCTGACTTGCTCGTTCAGCTTGGCTTCGACTTCGACGGTGTCGCCCGGTCGAATCATTTTTTTGAACTTTACCGAATCCATCCGAGTCGCCACGGGAACGGCATCGGCAGCGACGTCACCGCCGCGACCGGCCAACAGGACGGCACCGGCTTGGAGGCAACATTCGCACTGAATCACGCCCGGAACGATTGGTGAGTCCGGAAAATGGCCCTGAAAGAAGAACTCGTCCGCCCGAAAAGTCTTTCGGCAGACGATCGAATCTTCGTTTTCGGAAACGATTTCGTCGACCAGAAGCATCGGGCCGCGATGCGGGATTCGTTGTTGGATTTCGTTGGCAGTCATGCCAATATAAGACGGCAAATTGGCACCACGCGTCAAGCGGGCGCGGATCTGATACGTTGACGGTTTACGGTGTGATCCAGCCCTTTTTACCGCTCCTTTTGAACATGACGACCTACTACGCCAACGGCAGCGAAACCCACTCACTGACCAGCGACGACCTGCGCGACGCTCTGAAAGAAACCTTTGCCGCGATTGGGCCTCGCGAAAAGGTGTTGCTGCTGCCACCCGACCAAACGCGACTGTTCAGCCGCGCCGGTGAATTGACGGTGATGTGTCACGAACTGCTGGGCGACCGAGTCAAGGACATCATGCCTGCCCTGGGTACGCATGACGAAATGGAACCCGAGCAACTTGACCACATGTTCCCCGGTGTCCCCCACAACATGTTCCGGCCCCATCGCTGGCGAGACGACGTGGTCACGCTGGGTGAAGTGCCGGCGTCGTACGTCAAGAAAGTGACCGGTGGTTTGTACGACAATCCGTGGAAGGCCCAGGTCAACAAAATGCTGGTCCAAGGCGGTCACGATCTGATCTTTTCGCTCGGGCAAGTCGTCCCGCACGAAGTGATCGGGATGGCGAACTATAACAAGAATGTGTTTGTCGGGACCGGCGGTGTCGAAGGCATCAACGAGAGCCATTACCTGAGTGCCGTTTATGGTATCGAACAGACTCTCGGTCAGGCCAACACACCGCTGCGCCAGATCCTGAATCACGCGCAAGATGAATTCTGTCAGGACATGCCGCTGCTGTACGCGTTGACCGTGATCCAGCAGATGCCCGACGGAACTTTGCACACGCGAGGTCTGTACATCGGTGACGATCATGACACGTTCTTTGCGGCGGCCGAACTGGCTCGCAAAGTCAACATCACGCATCTCGATCGCGCGCCCAAGCATGTGGTCGCGTACTTGGATCCACAAGAGTTTTCCAGCACTTGGTTGGGCAACAAGGCGATCTACCGGACTCGTTTGGCGATCGCGACGGGCGGGCGTTTAACGGTACTGGGCCCGGCTGTCAAAAAGTTCGGCGAAGACAAATCGATTGACCTATTGATTCGCAAATACGGTTACCG
>JBAUHR010001063.1:0-3049 GCA_049680385.1 Rubripirellula sp.
TGAGCCGACGGCGCTAGCCGCGGGTACCGTGGTCGCGGGTATCGTGGTCGCGGGTAACGCGGTCGCGGTCGTGGCGTCCCCAAAATCCGAGGCTAGCGCCGACGGCTCAGTTGTAGAATCCGACGGCGGCAGGGAGAATAAAACCGCATGACCTCCACCACGGCATGGATCCAATTTGCCGGTTCAAAATCAGGCTGGCAGCCCGAACTACTTTGCCCAACCTGCATCTCGGCGCGACGTCGCTCGATGACAGAACCGCGAACAGGCTACTCGTCCGGGTTCGAATCCGCCTCGATGGGCTCGGCCTGATCCGCTTCGGTTGGCACCGTTTCTTCCGCGGCCACTTCCGCTTCGGGCTTCTGGCCGCTTTCCTTGCGGTGTTTTTCCGCCATGTTGGGCTGTCCCAACGCGTCATAGACGACTGCCAAATTTTCGTGCAGTTGAGCCTTCTTATCGCCCGTCGCTTTGGGCAGGACTTTTTCAAAGTAGGGCAGTGCTTCCGCGTACTTCTCTTGCTTGAACAACACCAACGCCATTGTGTCGCCAAACGACGCGTTGTCCGGAGCCGTATCGATCGCCATCTGGATCAAGTTTTCCGCTCGCTCAAAGTCAGGCTCGTCCGCTTGGCATAAAACCCAGGCTAGGTTGTTGGCCACGATCGCCATCGACGGATCGGACTTCAAGGCAGCTTCTAAGTGAAAGATGGCTCCCTTTGCATCGGATTCTTGCCACAGCAAATTGCCTAGCGAAAAGTGAGCGAGCGGGACGGTGTGCCCCTCCGCGATCCAGTTCTCTAATTGCTCGCGAAATTTCGCACGCAGATCCGCCGAATCGCTGCGCGCGTAAAAGGCGTTTAACACCTTGTAAACATTCGGGTTCGACGGATTCAACTTGGCGGCTTCCGACAGCATCATCATGCGTTGTCGATCGGCGCTGTTTTCAGAACTGGGATCATCACTGGATTCAGCACTGGGAATCTGTTCCAGCCGCATCAAAACCAGATTGGATGCCATCGCCCGCAGCGCCGGATCGTCGCCGGTCAGACGCAACCCTTCATTCAAGATCGCGTCGACCTGTTCGAATTTTTTCTGGCTCGCCAGGATCGCCAACAATCGCACCCGCTGCGCACTGTCCATCGGATCCACCTGGATCGCGTTGACCGCATACGCCTCGGCACGCGTGCTGGCACGAGCCGCGTCTTCTTCGCGGCTTAGCCGCCGATACAGATTGCTGATGTCGAACCACAACTCGGGCTTGCGTCCCGCCGCCGACTCGAACCGTTTGACCGCCTCGTCCACCTGCTCGACGGCCAAGTGATAGTTGGCCCACAAAATGTCATTTTCGGGTGTCGCATCCCGAGCTCCATGGCGAAGATGGAACTGTAACTTTTCGACCAGTTCCTTGTTCGTACCGTTCTTGGCAATCGCGGCACCGTACATGATCGCTTTTTGCCGGTGCGCCGATGCAAACCCCACCGAATCATCGGGCGCCAAACGGTCCAACATTTCTCGCGCGGCCTGAGTATCCCCGGACGCATCCAGGATCGAGACCCAGTTCATCTGGTCCTGTTCACTGCCACGGTCACCGGCACCGACCAACCGCGAATAATAGAACTTGGCCTTCTCCAAATCCTTGTCCGCAACCGCCTGACGAGCCGCCAATCGGTACTCACCCGCAATATCATCGCTAGCCCTCATCGCCCGAACGATCAATCCAGCAACGACCAGAATCGCCAAGATCGCCGGTGAATAGATCAGAGCTCGATACAAATTGTGTTTCATGAGAAGAGCACCGGATGGGGTGACTTAGCTGTTAGCGATTAGCGATTAGCGGTTAGCGGTTAGCGGTTAGCTTCCGAATCACCCATCGTATCCGCCGCACCACCCCGTTTCAACGACAACCAGCCACACCATCCATGGCACGCTGCCTCAGCGGAGCCGAATCACCAACAAAGCACCCAGCGTGCGCCGACGCTGCGCGGGCTACCCTGGGCTGCGGTTTCTCGCGTGTGGAATTTCCCCCAACGGGGTTGGACCGGCATGATTGTAAAACCACGTCGAAAAAAAACGACTGCCTCGCAAGCGGGAACACGCACTGGGGAAAGTGAGCGGCAAGGCGCTAGCCGCTGGTATTCGCAGCGCGGATCAACGATTTGCGGCACAGACCGACGGCTAGTGCCCTGTCGCTCCTATTAAGAGACAATCCCGAGCCAGACAGTGCGTGCACGTTCAAAAAACGTGGTCTGAGAGGAGGCAAACGGGAACGACGTTCCCGATTCGCTGGCGAGAAATTCCCGCACAAGAAGAGCCCAGCAAACGAAACTACCAGGACAAGCAGCTAGAAAGCGAAACTAACCACCAAGAATAGGCGTCCAATAAACCCGAAGGAAATCCGTCCAAGCTATCGCAACGGCCGACGCCGACGGAATCGAGTCGCTCCTGCGACACATGCGACCATTCCAAACGCAAGAGCCGAAGGCTCCGGTACGGCAACGACGGTTACGTCCATTCCAACGAATCCGATTCGCCCGTCAATGGATCCGAACGTGAACCGATCCTCTGCACTGAGTGAGATTGGGATATCAAATTCAAACAAACCCGATACCAATTCAGTCTGTACTATCTCAATGCCAGCGAAGTTGAACCGATCAGTCGAATCAAAAAAACCAGAGGCAGTTGACGTACTATTGAATTGAACGCTATTGATTTCGACAGCCTGATTAAAAAACAAAGTCAGCGTCTCAGCCAGACTCGAATCGAAGGCTGTGGACGCATCTGCGCCAGAACCAGAACCAGTACTATCGATCCCAAATTGAGTCGCACCTGAATCGACGCGCGGAACCCCGTCTGAATCGGTAGTAATTCCGTCAATTGTGACTGCAAGCGAAGAGAATCCAGGTACCGCGATGGAGTCTCCAACAACCTTCAAGTCAATCGCTGTACCGAACCCTGAGGCGCCCGACGTAGTAAAATCGATAAAGTCAGCACGTGCCCAACAGCATCCCACGACGCTTAGCAGTCCTACTACGGCTAGTCTTTTGAACATGTTC